>JALOTV010000163.1 GCA_025457685.1 Opitutaceae bacterium | reverse complement strand
GCGACCGACGCGGTCGAGGCGAACCGGGCCTTCGAGATCGAGCTGAGTCCCGATTTGCTGACACCGGTGGAGCCGGTGGTGGTGCCGGAGCGCTTCGTGGAGGTGAATCCGGCGGCGCCGGAGAACGTGCCGGACAAGACGCCGCTTTTCGGCGCGCAAAACCAACAGGTCGCGCAGCCGGTGCCCACGCCCGACGGGGTGAGTGACACGCCCGCGCTTGATGGCGAAGGCGTGGAAGGCGCGACGGCGCTCGTGCGGGGTGAAATGGCCGAGGCGGCTCGCCCGACGGCTTCGGAGGTGTTGGCGCAGGCGTTTGCCACGCCGTCCGCACCGAGCCCCGAGATGGAACCGAGCGAAGCGGAGCGGCAAGTGCGCGAGGAGGCGGCGCGGGCGGTGAATCCTTTGCCGGGCGGTGAAAATCTGCTGGGCGAGGCCGATGGCGGCGTGGGAGCCACGGTGGTGAACCTGCCGCCGGTCGCGGGCGCGGAGAGCGGCCCGGAGCCGGTGCAAGGCGCACGCGACGGCCGGGCGGCGACGGGGGGGTATTTCGCGGGCACGCCGGCGATCGACCGCGCGCGGCCCCGGGAGCGGCCCCGACTGGCGTCGGAGACGGTCAATGCGCGCAACGCGCCCACGATCCGAAACGAATTTGGCTCCAAGAACATCGGGGCGGTGGCCTACAACGCGAAGTGGAGCGCCTACGGGGAATACCTCCAGCGGCTGATCGACGCGGTGCAGGTGCAATGGGAGCGGCTGATCCTGCGTAGTGCATTTTACCCTACGTCGGGATCGCTGGTGCGGGTGGTGTTCAAAATCGACGCGGCGGGGGACATCTTCGAGATCGTGAAGGTGGACGGCAGCGGCGGGGAACTGGCGCAGCGGCTGTGTGTGAGCGCGATCACGGAGCGCGCGCCCTACGGTGAGTGGACCGAGGACATGAAGGCGGTGCTGGGCAGGGAGCAGGAACTCACCTTCACTTTCTATTACCAATGAGCACGCCCGCGTCCGACGCCCCAGTTTCCCTTCCCGATTTTCCGCTCGGCACCGACGTCGAACTGCTGACCAGCGCGCCGGGCGGCTTGCTCGCGTTCAACAAACCGGCGGGCGTGCTGTCCCACCCGAACATGAACAGCGAGCAGCCGCGCGCGTTGCTCACCTGCGAGTATCGGCTCAACGGGGAATGCTATCGCTGGACGGACGCGGCGGGCACGGTGCGTCACCTGTGGTTGTTGAACCGCCTGGATTCCCACACTTCGGGCGTGATCCTGGCCGTGCTCGACAACCCCGACCTGGCCAAGGCGGTGCGCGCGCTGTTCCTGCACAAACACGTGAAAAAAACCTACCACGCGCTGGTGTTTGGAAAACCCTCCCAAGCGCAGGAAGTGTGGAAGGATCGCCTCGAGATCGAGAAGCGCGGCGGGCAGGTGCGGACCAAGGCGGGCCACGGCATCCCTAGCGAGTCACATGTGCGCGTGCTCCGGCAGCGCAAGGAGGCGTCACCGCCCCTTGCCTTGATCGAACTCACGCCGCGCACGGGACGCAGCCATCAGCTGCGCGTGCAGTGCGCCCACCGCCGGCTGCCCATCGTGGGCGACGCCACGTATGGCGACTTCGGCGCCAACCGCGCCTTGGCGAAGGCGAGCGGAGTGAAGCGCCTGTGCCTGCACTCGCACTCGACCCATTTTGACTACGAACACGCGGGCCGGACGGTGAAGTTCCACGCGCTGGCGCCGACCCCGAAAGCGTTTTTGGACCTGCTCGGGGTGTGAACGGAGCGTCGGTGAACCAGCGTGCGGGGTGCCCGCACACGGGCACGCTGGGCGCCCCATAGCGTGTCGCGGCGGCTTCGCGGCGACACGCGTGCCCGCATGGCGGGCTTACTGCAACTTGAGGGTCTCGACGCGGATCACGATTTCCTTGCCGGCGACGCCCACGGCCTCGGCGGTGCCGAAGAGGGCGACCGGTTTGCCGACGAAGGCGTCGATCTGCTCGGTCTGGAGCAGGCGCGAGACGTCGAGGTAGGCGATGCGGCCGCCGCGGGCGTCGTTGAGTTGAAAATCAAAGGGGCGGCGCGGACGCAGGGGATTGCGAGTGGAGGCCACGGTGCCGAAGAAAGTGCGGGCCAGCGCGGGCTCGCCGAGACCGAGACCGCTGCCGGGGACGGTGGGGTTGTTGGCCGGGATGTCGTTGCGGAGGGTGTTGGCAAAATCATCGGCGGGCGCGGCCTGGGCGGCGGGGGCGGCGGGAGCAACGTAGGCGGGCGCGGGGGTCTCGGCCAAAACGGCGGGGGCGACCGGCTCGGGCACCGCGACGGGCGTCACGGCGACGGGGGTGGCGCGGACGTAGGCGATGAGCGGCTTGTTGAGGGAGAATTTGTTAAAGCGGCCGGCGACATCGGCGAACTCGGCGGGATCCTTGTCGCCCGCCAGACCGATGACGGGCGCGGTCGGGACCGGGGCGGCGTAGTAGGCGGCGCCGGGGCGGACCTCGAAGTTTTTGAGGGTGTCTTTTTCGGTGACGAAAACGGTGTGCGGGCCGGCGAGTTCGACCGCCTGCCAGCCCGAAGGCGCGGCGGAGGTGGCGAGGCGGGAGCCGGCGCGGGCGGTGCCGAGGATGGGGGCGGCCTCGTCGGGCGACGCGTAGGCGGGCAGGGAAGTGGTGAGCGTCTCGGCGTGGCCCAAGGCGGCGGCGAGGATGAAGGCCAGAGCGGCGTGGAGGGGAGATTTCATGGCGTTGGGAAGATTTCGAGAGGGGCGGAAACGGAGATCAAGTTTCAGGATTTGGGCGCGGGACGAGTTTTTGCGAGCCGTTTGCCGGCGGGGCGAGGGGAGGAGCCGGGGCGGGGCGCGGGTTGCTTGGCGGATGCGCGGACGGAGGACGGGCGCGGGGCGAGACCGGGCTGGGCGAAGAGCGATTCGATCTCCTCGGGGGAGAGTTGTTTGCCGGCGCGGCTGGGGATGCCTTTTAGCGCGAAGGCGCCGATTTGGTAGCGGCGGAGGCGTTTGACCGGATGACCGAGGGCAAGGAAGAGCTGCCGAATCTCGCGCTTTTTGCCGTGATGCATGTGCACGTCGAGCGAGGTGGCGAGGCCGGCGGAGTTGGGGCTGATGAGGTTGGCGTATTCCACCTTCAGGCGCTCGTTCTCCACCGTGATGCCGGACAGCAGGCGCGGGATGCGGGTGCGGGGGAAACCGGTTTCCAGCACCACGTGGTAGCGTTTGGTGACGAGATTGCTCGGGTGGGTGAGGCGCTGCGCGAGGTCGCCGTCGGTGGTCAGGATGACCAGACCTTCGGAGTCTTTGTCGAGACGGCCGGCGCAGAAAAAGCGGTATTTCGCGAACTGTCGCGGCAACAAGGTGAAGACCGTCTCGGGGTTGTGCGGATCGTCGTTCGAGCAGATCAGCCCTCGGGGTTTGTGCACGGCGACGGTGATCTTGGGCTGCGAGATGGAGCGGACTTGCTGGCCCTCGACCGTGATCTTGTCGGTGGCGGGGTCGATTTTTTGGCCCAAGGAGGCGACGCGCCCGTTTACCCACACCTCACCCTGGGAAATGAGTTGCTCGGCGGCGCGGCGGGAACAGATGCCGGCATCGGCGAGAAATTTTTGCAGGCGGACGGTGGATTCGGGCATGGGCGAAGGAGTTGGCGGGAAACGAGCAGGCGAAGCAAGCGCGGGCGTGGAACGGCGGCGGTGAAAGTAAGGGCTTGCGCGGGGGCGGCACCTGCGTGACCTACTGGTTTTTTATGTCCGCTCCCGTCGCCGCCTCCACCTACTCCAAGGATAATCCGTTCCCGGCCCGCATCACCGAGAACCGCCTGCTCAACAAACCGGGCTCCGCGAAGGAAACCCGGCACTTCATCGTATCGCTCAAGGGCAGCGATCTCAGCTACAAAGCGGGCGACTCGCTGGGCGTGTATCCCACCAACCGCGCGTCCGAGGTGAACGAGATCCTCTCCCGCCTGGGCGCGACCGGCGAGGAGCTAGTCTCCCCGGCGATGTTGAAGCTCCCCGCTCCGATCACCCTGCGCGAGGCGCTGGGCCAGCGTCTGGCGCTGGGCGGCCCGACTTCCAAGATCATCTCGACCCTTGCGGCCAAGGCGACCGACGCCGGCGAGAAGGCGAAGCTCGACGCCTTGCTCGTGCCGGAAGCCAAGGAGCAACTGACCGCGTTTCTCGACGAGCGTGAATACGTGGACCTCCTCGCCGAGTTCCCCTCCGCCAAGCTCACCGGTCAGGAGCTCGTCGATCACATGCGCAAGCTGATGCCGCGCCTCTACTCGATCGCCTCGTCCTCCAAGCTGTATCCCCACGAGATCCACCTCACCGTGGCGGTCGTGCGCTACACCACCAACCAGCGCGAGCGTCACGGCGTGTGCTCCACCTTCATGGCTGATCGCGTGGCCGTCGGCGAGACGCCCACCCCGGTGTTTGTCTCGAACTCGCACTTCGGCCCGCCGGAAAACGGCGCCACCGATTGCATCATGGTGGGTCCGGGCACGGGCATCGCCCCCTTCCGCGCCTTTGTGCAGGATCGCGTCGCCTCGGGCGCCACGGGCCGCAACTGGCTGTTCTTCGGCGATCAGAAGCAGGCCACCGATTACCTCTATCAGGAAGAGTGGGAAAAGTATCTGGCCGACGGCAAACTCGCCCGCCTCGATCTCGCCTGGTCCCGCGACCAGGGAGCCAAGGTTTACGTGCAGGACAAGATGCGCGCGAGCGCCAAGGAACTCTGGACCTGGATCCAGGGCGGCGCCGGCTTCTTCGTGTGCGGCGACGCCAAGCGCATGGCCAAGGACGTTGACCAGGCTCTCCACGACATCATCGCCGAGCAGGGCGGCATGAGCGCCGAAGAGGCGCAGGCCTACGTGAAGCAGATGAAGAAGGACAAGCGCTACCAGCGCGACGTCTATTGAGCGGATCGAAGTAGCGAGTAGCGGGTGGTGGGTAGCGAGCATTTCGCGGCGCCTCACTGCCCGTCCTTCGCCGCTTTTTCTGCTCCTCGCCACCCGCTACTCACCACTCGCCAGCTACCTCCAAAAATATGACCTTCACCAATCGCACCGCACTTGTGACCGGAGCCGGACGCGGCATCGGCAAAGCCATCGCCGAGACGCTCGCCGCCAAGGGCGTGACCGTCATCTGTGTTTCCAAGTCCGCCTCCTCCTGCGGCGCGGTGGCCGACGCCATCGTCGCGGCCGGCGGCAAGGCCAAGGCCCTCGCCGTGGACGTGGCCGACGGCGCGGCCGTGACGGCGGCGTCCGAGGCTCTACTCAAGGAATTCGGCAAGATCGACATTCTGGTGAACAACGCCGGCATCACCCGCGACGGACTGCTCGCACGCATGAGCGACGCCGACTGGAACGACGTCATCCAGACCAACCTCACCAGCTGCTTCCACTGGACCAAGGCCATCGGCTGGCCGATGTGCCGCGCCCGCTTCGGCCGCATCGTCAACATCTCCTCGGTGACCGGCATCATGGGCAACGCGGGCCAGGCCAACTACGCCGCCGCCAAGGCCGGCATGATCGGCTTCACCAAGGCGACGGCCAAGGAATTCGCCAAGCGCGGCGTGACCGTGAACGTGGTGGCCCCCGGCTTCATCAAAACCGACATGACCGCCGAGCTGAGCGAAGAAGTGCAGAAGGGGGCGACCGCGCTCATCCCGATGCAACGTTTCGGCGAAGCGGCGGAAATCGCGCACGCCGTCGCGTTTCTGTGCTCGGACGAAGCCTCTTATGTCACCGGGCAGGTTTTTGCCGTTGACGGTGGCATGGCGATGTGAGCCCTTTTAGCCCACAATTTTTCCCAACATGGCCGACCAAAAAACCATCGAACAACGCGTCAAAGAGATCATCGTGAATCAGCTCAACGTGAACGAAGAGCAGATCACCCCCACCGCGTCCTTCCTGGACGACCTTGGCGCTGACTCCCTCGACACCGTCGAGCTCATCATGGCCTTCGAGGAAGAGTTCAAGGACGAGATCAAGGGCGAGATCCCCGAGGCCGACGCCGAGAAGCTCAAGACCGTCGGTCAGGTTGTTGACTACATCAAGGCCAAGTCCGCCGCCTAAAGCGCGCTTCGCCTGCCCAGCCAGTTTGGCGTCCGCCTCCTTCGGGAGCGGACGCTTTTTTGTGCGATCGTTTCTTCGTTTGCCGCCCGCTTCTACGTTCAGCGTCCGCACCGTCCGGCTTGCCGCGCTGTGATGGGATTAGGGTAGAGATGCAGTTGTCGGGTTTAAGCTCCGACCGATTCCGCGCCTTGCCCTGCGGCTTTTGCTTCGCTCAATTGCTCGTTTACCATGTCCCAGCTCCCCGATTCCCAGCGCGTCGTCGTCACCGGTCTTGGCGTTATCCACGGTCTTGGCCAGACCGCCGACACCTTTTGGGCCAGCCTCGTGGCCGGCAAAAACGGCATCGACCGCGTCACGCAATTCGACCCCGCGCCCTTCGCCACCCAAGTGGGCGCCGAGGTGAAGGGCTGGAACGTGGAGGACTTCATGGACCCCAAGGAAGCGCGTCGCAACGACCGCTACACGCACTTCGGGTTCTGCGCCGCCAAGCAGGCCTGGGCGGATTCCGGCCTGTCGATGGACAAGGAGGATCCGGATCGTGTCGGCGTGGTCGTCGGCTCCGGCATCGGCGGCATGCTCACCTACGAGACCCAGTGCCGTAAGCTTCACGAGCAGGGGCCTCGCAAGGTCTCACCGTTCACCATTCCCGCGCTGATCGGCAACATTTGCTCCGGCATCATTGCCATCGAGCTCGGCGCGCGCGGACCCAATTTCGGCGTGGTCTCGGCCTGCGCCACCGGCACGCACGCGATCGGGGAATCGATGCACATGATCCGCCGCGGCGACGCCGACGTGATGATCGCGGGCGGCACGGAAGCGGCCATTACGCCCTTCGCTTACTCCACATTCTGCGCCATGCGCGCGATGAGCACCCGCAACGACGATCCCGCCACCGCATGCCGTCCCTTCTCGATGGGCCGCGACGGCTTCGTGATGGGCGAGGGCGCCGGCGTGCTCGTGCTCGAATCGCTCGAACACGCGAAAAAACGCGGCGCCCGCATCTACTGCGAAGTGGCCAGCTACGCGGCCGAGGGCAAGGGCCTGGGCGCCGCGATGACCCGCGCCCTGCGCAGCGCCGGCGTGACGCCCGAGCAGGTGGACTACATCAACGCCCACGGCACCAGCACCCCTTACAATGACAAGTTCGAGACGCTCGCGATCAAACGCGTCTTCGGCGAACACGCGAGCAAGCTCGCGATCAGCTCCACGAAGTCGATGACCGGCCACCTGCTGGGCGGCGCGGGCGGCATCGAAAGCGTGATCAGCGCCAAGACCATCCACACCCGCACGGTCGCCCCGACTATCAACCTTCACGAGCCCGATCCAGAGTGCGATCTGGACTACGTGCCCAACGTGGCTCGCTCCGCCGCGGTCTCGACCGTGGTGAGCAACAACCTCGGCTTCGGCGGTCAAAACGCCGTCGCGGTGTTCCGCGCGGTCTGACGGTTAACGGCCTTCGAGCCGCAGCGTTCTGCCGCCCGCCTGCCCGCCGGCTGGCGGGCAGGCGCTCACGACGCTAACCACGCTCAAAGCAGCTCCAGCTGCGAGGTGTCGGCCGGCGTCACGGTGAGTTTTTTCCTGGGCTTGGCCACGGGGGCCGCGGGCAGCTCCACGGCGGTTTCGTCGCCCTCGAGTTTCGCGAGGATGGTGCGGGCGCGGTCGATCACGGACGGGGGCAGGCCGGCCAGGCGGGCGACCTGGATGCCGAAGCTGCGCTCGGCCGGGCCGGGCACGACGCGGCGGAGGAAGACGATGTCGTCGTTCCACTCCTTCACCGCCACGCTGTAGTTGCGCAGTCGATACAGGTGTTTCTCCAGCTGGGTGAGCTCCTGGTAGTGGGTGGCGAAGAGAGTGCGCGGGCCCTGCTCGGGATCGGCGTGCAGGTGCTCGACCACCGCCCAGGCGATGGAGAGGCCGTCGTAGGTGGAGGTGCCGCGTCCGATCTCGTCGAGGATGATGAGGGAGCGCGGGGTGGCGTGGTTGAGGATGTTTGCGGTCTCGTTCATCTCGACCATGAAGGTCGAGTTGCCGCGCGCGAGGTCGTCGCTCGCGCCGACGCGGGAAAAGATGCGGTCCACCAAGCCGAGACGACAGGCGCTCGCGGGCACCCAGGAACCGACGTGGGCCATGAGGGCGATGAGCGCGATCTGGCGGATGTAGGTCGATTTGCCCGCCATGTTGGGGCCGGTGAGGAGGGCGAGTTGCTCCGCGTGGGCGGAGAGGCGGGTGTCGTTGGGCACGAAGGCCTGCGAGCCGGCGGGGCGCGACGGATCGCGCAGCATCTGCTCGACCACGGGATGCCGGCCGGCGGTGATCTCGAGCACGGCCTCCTCGACAAACTCGGGCCGGCAGTAATCCCACTCGCGGGCCAGCTCGGCCCAGCCGGCGAGCACGTCCAGTTCGGCGAGCGCGTTGGCGGTGCGGGCCAGTGCGACGGACTCGTCGAGCACGGAGGCGACGAGGCCGGCGAACAGCTCATGCTCGCGGGCGAGGGCGTTGTCGTCGGCGGAGAGGATTTCCTTTTCCTTCTGGCGCAGCGCGTCGGTGACGTAGCGTTCGCCATTCACCGTGGTCTGGCGGCGGATGTAGTCGGCCGGCACTAGGTGGAGGTTGGCCTTGGTGACTTCGATGTAGTAGCCGAAATTATTGGTGAATTTGACCTTCAGGCTGCGGATGCCGGTGCGTGCCTGTTCGGATGCCTCCAGGTCGGACAGCCAGGCGCGGTTGTCGGTTTTCAGCGCGTGGAGCCTATCAAGTTCCGCGTCGTGGCCTTGGCGGATCAACCCGCCGTCGGCGATGTCGTTGGGCAACTCGTCCGCAAGGGCGCGGGCTAGCAGATCCCGGAGCGCGGGGAGTTCCTGGATCTGCGCGTGAAATCCGGCGACCGGCGTGTCGGTGCCGAAGGCGGCCAGCGCTGCATGCAGCGCGGGGACCTGGGCGAGGGTGTCGCGGATACCGCCGAGTTCGCGGGGATTGCGCAGGCGGTTTTGCAGACGCCCGAGAATGCGTGGGATGTCGCGCACGTGGGCGAGGGCGGAGCGCAAATCGGCCAGCGCGCCGGGCGAGGCGAGGAGAGCGCCCACCGCCGCATTGCGCCGGCGTATCTCGGCAAGATCCTGCGGCGGGGCGGAGAGCCAGGATTCGAGCAGGCGAGCGCCGGGCGCGGTGCGGGTGCGATTCAGGGCGGCGAGGAGGGATCCGCTTCGCTCGCCCCGGGTAGAGGTGAAGATCTCCAGATTCCGCAAGGTGGCCGGGTCGAGAAGCAGTGTCGCGGAGCTGCGGTGGAGCTGGAGGCGGTGCAGGTTTTCCGGTTTCGCGCAGAGATTTTCCGTGACGTAGAGCACGAGCGCGCCGGCGGGGCCGAGGGCGGGGTGGTTTTGCGGTATGCCAAAGCCCTCCAGATTCAGCACGCCCAAGGTGGAGAGCACGGCGCGCAGGCCGGTCGCGGCCTCGAATTGAAACGAAGGCAACTCGGTGATCACGCGTCCCGACGCGAAGGCGGCGAGGGCGTGGAGCGCGGTTTGCTCGTGGGCCGAGTTGCGCCATTTCTCAAGCAGGCCCTCGGGCAGCACGAGTTCGCGCGGATCGAGCGCGGTGAGGACGGGGAGCAGGTCCTCGGGCCTGGAATCGGAACCGAGCCGGAATTCGCCGGTGGAGAGATCCATCCAGGCGGCGTGCAGGCCTTCGCGGTCGGTCAGCAAGGCGGCGAGGTAGTGGTTGCGCGACGCGTCGAGCTGCTTGGCATCGAGCGTGGTGCCCGGGGATAGGATGCGGGTGACCGCGCGACGAACCAGTTTGCCGGCGACGGCGGGCTCGGCCTGGTCGCAGATGGCGACCTTGCGGCCGGCGGCGAGGAGCTTGTTGACGTAGCCGTCGGCCGCGTGGAAGGGCAGGCCGGCCATCGGGTGGTCGCCGCGTTTGGTCAGCGTGAGCCCGAGCAGACGGGAGGCGTCGATGGCGTCGTCAAAGAAGAGCTCGTAGAAATCGCCGAGACGGAAAAGCAGCAGCGTGTCCTTCGGCAGCCCTTTCCGCACCTCGAAGTATTGTTGAAGCATGGGCGTGAGCTTCGGGGTGTTCGGGGAGGCGTCTGCGGTGGACATGGGCATTTTTTGAGCGACACCGGGCGCCAAGGGCACGGAGAAATTTATGCGGGAACGGAATTCTCTTTCTGCGCCCTTGGTGAGTAGGGCGAAATCTTTACCGAGGATCCGGCGCGTGCTATCGGCACGATTTTAATTTTCCGGTATCGCAACACCTTGCCCGACATTGCTTTAAAAGTGGCGGAGAGGGAGGGATTCGAACCCTCGGTAGGTTGCCCTACACACGCTTTCCAAGCGTGCGCATTAGACCACTCTGCCACCTCTCCGAGATGCTTTGGCGGCTTTGGTCGCGAGACCGTGGCCGTTGAGCGAGCGGGCAAGAAGCGGGGCGCAAACGCGGAGGTCAATGGCGAAAAAATCATCTTTGGTTTTTTGCAACTGGGCGTCGATGCAACTCATGTCTGCCGAAGCTCGGGAAATGCTGCTTGCGCGGCATTCCCTCGCGTCTTCTGCTCCACCTTTTGCGACTGCCCGCGACCCACTTTCACCTTCCACTTCACGACCATGGTAACTCCCAACAACGAGCTCACCTATAACACCAAAATCGAGGGCGACATCGTCGTGACGCGCGTCGATGCCGTCATCAACTGGCTGCGCTCGAATTCCGTCTGGCCCATGCCCATGGGTCTGGCGTGCTGCGCGATCGAGCTGATGGCGACCGCCTCCAGCCGTTTCGACATCGCGCGTTTCGGCGCCGAGGTCTTCCGGTTTTCGCCCCGTCAGGCCGACTGCATGATCGTCGCCGGCACCGTCACCTACAAGATGGCCCCGCACCTGCGCCGCATCTATGACCAGATGGCCGAGCCCAAGTTCGTCATCGCCATGGGCGCGTGCGCTTCGTCCGGCGGCATGTATCGCAGCTACGCCACCCTGCAAGGCGTAGACCGCATCGTTCCGGTCGACGTGTATATCTCCGGCTGCCCTCCGCGCCCCGAGGCCCTGCTCGACGCCTTGATCAAGCTGCAGGACAAGATGCAGCGCCAAGGCGGCACCGCCAAGCAGCTGCTCTCCGCCTGAGTCCGCCCGTCTTCAACTCATCGTTCCCTTTCGCGCCCATGTCCGCTTCCGCTCCCGCCGCTCCCGCCGCCGATCTGCTTGCCGCGCTGCAAGCCCGTTTCCCCGCCGCCGCGACGCGCGCCAGCGGCGACCATCCCGCCTTTAATCTGCCCATGGGCGAGGTGCTTTCTGCGCGACGAGAAGTGCTTCGACCTGCTCAGCGACGTCACCGCGATCGACTGGGACGTCGAGTCCAGCCCGCGTTTCTCCGTGGTCTGGCATCTGCTCTCGACCACCCACCACGGCTATGTGCGCATCGTGGCCGATTGCGCGAGCGACACTGAGCCTTCCGCGCCTTCGTTGACGTCTCTCTGGGCCGGCGCCGACTGGCACGAGCGCGAGACCTTCGACCTGATGGGCATCCGCTTCACCGACCACCCGGATCTGCGCCGCATTCTGATGTGGGACGGTTATCCCTACCACCCGCTGCGCAAGGATTTTCCCCTCGCTGGCATCGAGACCTCGCTGCCCGACCTC
>JALOTV010000415.1 GCA_025457685.1 Opitutaceae bacterium | reverse complement strand
GCTGCCGCCGCCAACCCGACCTTTCTCGCCCGCCATCCGCGCCTGCCCGTCCTCTACGCCATCGGTGAACGCAAAAACGAGGCCGGCGAAACCGAAGGCGCCCTCCACGCGTTTTCCATCGATCCGGCCACCCGTGCGCTCACCCCGCTCAACTCCATCCCGGCCGGCGGCGGCACGCTCTGCTACCTCCAGGTCGATCCCACCGGATCGGCGGTCGTCGTCTCCAGCTACGGAGCCGGCTACGTCGCCTCGTATTCATTGCAGGCGGACGGACTGCTGGGCGTTCGCACGTCCTTCCACGCACATGCCGGCAAGGGCCCCCACCCCCAGCAAAACGCCCCGCACGCCCACTGCATCGACTTCACGCCCGACGGCCATTTCGCCCTCTCCGCCGATCTCGGCGCCGACCGCATCATCGCGTACCGCTTCGATCCTTCCACCCAAAGCCTCAAGCCCGCCGGCCAGGCCCACGAAGCTCTGCCGGGCGCGGGACCCCGCCACCTGGCCTTCCACCCCGGCGGCCGTTTTCTCTACTGCATCAACGAGCTCACCTCCACCGTCACCGCATTCACCTTCGACGCAGCCACCGCCGGACTTCGCGAGATCGAGACGATCGACACGCTCACGCCCGGCTTCACCGGACGCCGCTGGGGCACGCTGTTCTCCATCGATGCCTCCACGGGCAAACTCACGCTCGTCTCGCACGCGCACGACGGCGTCAAACACCCGCGCCACTTCGCCATCGACCCCACAGGACGCTGGCTGCTCTGCGCCAGCCACGACACCGATGTCGTCGTGATCTTCGCCATCGATCAGGAAACCGGCCGGCTGACCGCCACCGGTCGCACGATACCGGTGCCGTCGCCCGTCTGCATTCTCTTCATGCCCCAGTCCTGATCCGCCCCAGACGCCTGTCCCCGCCATGACAGCCCAGCCGCCGGAGCCAGCCGAGACTTCCGGCGCGCACACCTACGACTGGCTGGGCAGCGGGCAGTCGTTTCTCGAAGCCTGGCTGGGCAGCGGGCAGTCGTTTCTCGAAGCCCAACTGCGCGCCATACACTCCGCCACGGCCTGCCTGTGGATCGAGACCTACATCTTCACCGATTCGCAGACAGGCAGACAGTTTCTCAACGCACTCGTGGACGCCGCCCGCCGCGGCGTGGCCGTGGAGCTGCTGGTGGATCGTTTCGGCTCGGGCAGCCTGCCCGACGATTATTTCGAACCGTTGCTCCGCGCCGGCGGCCGCCAAGCCTGGTTCAATCCTCCCCGACCCGGACGCTGGACCCTGCGCGACCACCGCAAAATCCTGCTTGTGGACGGCGCCACCGTCTTCGTCGGCGGCTGCAATATCTCCGACGAATACGCGGGCGACGGCGTCACCCGCGGATGGCGCGACGGCGGCGTGCGCATCACCGGTCCGGTCGTGCAGGCGATCGCGCAGGAATGCCGGGAGCAATGGGCCCGCGCCCACCAGAACACCTGGCGGCTGGTGCGCGGCGGTTATTGCCGCACCATCGGCTCGCACGCCGAGGTCACCGCTCTCTTCATCAAACCCGGCCTCGGGCTCAATCCCCTGCGCCGCTGGCTGCGCGAGGACCTCAAGCACGCGAAAAACGTGGCGATCACCGCCGCCTATTTTCTCCCCACCCGCCGTCTCCGCAGCCAGTTGATCCAGGCCGACAAACGCGGCGCCCGCGTGCGCCTCCTGCTCCCGGGCATCTCCGACATCCCCCTGCTGGCCCGGGCGACCCGATCCCTCCATCGCGGTCTCCAGCGGGGCGGCATCGAGCTTTTTGAATACATGCCGCAGGTCCTGCACGCCAAGGCGCTCGTGCTCGACGACATCGTCTACATCGGCTCCGCCAACCTCGATCCGCGCAGCCTGCGCATCAACTTCGAGATCATGCTGCGCATAAAAAACGCCGCGCTCGCCCGCGAAGCCCTCGCGCAATTCGAACAGGACCTGACCCACAGCCGCGCGGTCACGCCGGCCGCCATCGGCGGACTCCACGCGCTCGGCCGGTGGCTTTTGGAAAAACTCGCCTGGTTCATTTTTGCCCGCCTCGACCCCTGGATCGCCCGCGGCCAGCTGCGTCGGCACAAACGCCCGCAGCATCCCTGATCACACGCGCCATGCGGCTGCAACCTCAACGCCGGGGCCTGCTGCGCCTCGCGGTAAAGCCGGTCAATTCCAGCTCATAACGCTCCACCGCCTCCTCCGGCACGACCAGCTTCCAGCCATACGATGCCTTGCGCGTCGTGAGGTTCACCACGCGTGCGGTGCCGCTGGCCGTACTGGCGTTAACCCTGAACGTCTGCACCGAGTTCGGCGACGCCGGCGCTTGGGGGTTCGCTGTGGCAGGCAAAATCTGCGCTTTCCCCAGCGGCACAGCCACGGCCGTCATGAAAGCCACCAACCGCTCCGGCGAAACATAACGCGCCTGCAGTTCTGGGAGCAGCCTGTCGAAGAGCGCCTTTGCCCTTTTCTGCGCCGCACCATCCAGAATCAGACACTCTTGGAGCACCGCTGTCTCCCCGCCTGCCGCCGCCCACAGGGCCGTTTCGATCACGTCGGTGGGCGTGTTGCGCCCGCGGTTTTGCCAGCGCGCTGACGCCATAGGCGCATCGCGCATGGTTGCCCCCGGCCACGGCGGCGAAGCGCTTTCGGCCTCCGGCTGCACCATCGCGGGCGCCAGTTTCCTGAGCTCCTCGATCTCCGCCCGGAGTTTCACCAGCACCTCACGGTCGGCGCGCAAATCCGCGGTGACCTCAGGACTGGGCAGGCGTCTTGCCAGGGAGCGGTTGTCCGCTGCCAGCGACG
>JALOTV010000007.1 GCA_025457685.1 Opitutaceae bacterium | reverse complement strand
CGGCCTCATCCAGGCCGACGCCAAGTTCATCGACGAACGCGAGATCATCACCGCCTACGTCAACGAGCTCCAGCCCGGCCAGGGCCTCGACAAAGCCGCCATCACCGAGGGTTACGCCCGCTTCCGCGAAACCTTCCACGCCCGGGCCCTCGCCGCCACCGCGCAGAAACACGGCCTCCCCGTCGAGCGCCTCCAAGCCTTCACCGACGCCATCCTCCAGCGTTTGGTCTTCGACGGCGAACAACTCACCGTCCTCCTCGAGCCCCTCGGCCTGAATTGGAAAGCCCGCCGCGTTGCCGAGCTAGCCCTGATGGAAGACCTCGTGCCCCTGCTCAAAAAGCGCGCCGCCGGCCGCGACATCTCCGGCCTCAACGCCTACGAATCATGACGCGACCGACCGCCACGCCGAGCGACGCAAAGTCCGCGCTCACGCCCAATCTGCGCTTCTCTGAATTTCGTAACGGGCCGGCATGGGAAACCAAAACGCTCGGCTCGCTAGTCACGATCAGCACCGAAAAAGTCGGCGACAACGAGTGCGTGCCGATGAGCATCACCTCGGGCGTGGGATTGGTAAGCCAGATGGAGAAGTTCGGGCGAGTCATCGCCGGTAGCTCCTACAAGAACTACCTTCTGCTGAAGAAGGACGACTTCGCCTACAACAAGAGCGCGACGAAAGAATATCCTGAAGGGTTCATCGCGCTGTATGCTGGTGATGCGCTCGCTGCTGTCCCAAACAGCATCTTCACCTGTTTCCGCATCAACGGCGACTCACCGATTCCTCGTTTTTTGAACTACCTCTTCCTCGGAAATCTCCACGGCCAGTGGCTGCGGAAATTCATCGAGGTCGGAGCGCGTGCGCACGGCTCGCTGAGCATCGATGAAGACGATTTGCTCGCTCTGCCCGTGCCGCTGCCGGGTGGAAAGACGACACGAGGGACGAGCTGATCGGAGCCGAAAGCCAGAAACTCGACGCGCTCAAGGCCCACAAAAAAGGGCTCATGCAGCAGCTCTTCCCCCGCGAAGGCGAAACCCTACCCCGCCTCCGCTTCCCCGAGTTCCACTCCGCCGCAGAGTGGGAGCCAAAGGTGTTGGGCCAAGTGGTTCGCAGCATCAAAACCGGAAAACTGGATGCGAACGCTATGGTAGAGGGAGGCGAATACCGCTTCTACACCTGTGCTAAGAACCATTACTGGATCGATAAATACGCGTTCGAAGGGGAAGCGCTATTGATAGCAGGGAACGGTGCACACCTTGGATACATCCACCATTACATCGGAAAGTTTAACGCTTACCAGCGAACCTACGTCCTACAGAACATTGAGGTTAACGTCATCTTTTTGAAATATTTTCTAGACCGGAATTTGCCCGCACGCATCCGCCTAGAAAAGAAGGACGGAAACACGCCGTATATCGTTTTGGGGACGATCACCGAAATGCCGCTGTTGTTGCCTTCCGAGAACGAGCAACACCGCATCGCCACCTGCCTGAGTTCGCTCGACGAACTGATCGCCGCCCAAAGCGACCGGCTCGCCGCCCTCCAGACCCACAAGCAAGGCCACCTCCAGCAGCTCTTCCCGTCCCCCGCCGCCCCTGACGCATGAGCATCCGCACGTTTCCCAATCTCCGCGAGTTGGTCGTTCGCCTCCGAGACGATCTGAACAACCCGACGAAGCCGACCCACCTCGTTCTTCTCTATGCCTACAATCGCACCGGCAAAACTCGCCTCTCGATGGAGTTCAAGGACGTCGGTAAACGCGCCAACAACGGCACCGGCGACACCCTCTACTTCAACGCCTTCACCGAAGACCTGTTCACCTGGGAAAACGATCTCACCGGCGACGCCGTCCGCCACCTCCGGCTGAACCCGGATTCCACCTTCTTCAACGGCCTGAGAGACCTCGCTCTCGACTCAACCATCGAGGGCTACCTCGACCGCTACGCCGACTTCCGGTTCGATATCGATTACACCACGTGGAAGGTCTCTTTCCGCAAAGGCGAGGCGGAGAACATCAAGATCTCCCGCGGCGAGCAGAACATCTTCATCTGGTGCCTCTTCATGGCCATCTGCGAGCGCATGCTCGATGGCCACCTTTCCTACCAGTCGAAGAAGTATCTCTACATCGACGACCCCATCTCGTCGCTCGACGACGACAACGCCATCTCCGTCGCCTGCGATCTCGCGAAACTCCTCCGCCGCGCCGCCAGCCGCACGGCCACCAACGGCGACCCCGCCCCGCTCAAAATCGTCTTCTCGTCGCACCATTCCCTTTTCTTCAACGTGATGTGCAACGAGGTCGGCCGGGCCAAAGAGGGCGAGCCGAAGGTGGTCCACAAGCGCTACTTCCTCCACCGGCCCACCGGCGACGGCATCTACACGCTGCGCGCCACCGAGGACACGCCCTACTTTCACCACGTCGCCACGCTCGCCGAACTCAAACGCGCGGCTGATCCCATCACCGGGACTCTCTACACTTTTCATTTCAATGCCCTGCGCAGCATTATGGAGAAAACCGCAGCCTTTTTCGGACACGCGGACATTTCCTTCTGCATCGAGTCGCTCGACAACGAGGAGGACCGGGCGCTTTACAACCGCGCCGTCAACCTCCTCAGCCACGGCCGCTACGCCATCTACGAACCGACCCCGATGGGCGACGACAACAAGGACCTGTTTCGTCGCATTCTCGGGGATTTCATCACCAAATTCCAATTCGCCCTGCCGGAAATCGTGGAGACACCGACGGCCCCCGCCCCAGCCCCGCCGTCGGCAAACATCTCGCCCCAATCCTAAAATCAGCCATGCTAATCCTCTACACCTCCGAAGACGGCAAGAGCCGCATCCAGCTCCGCGCCGATGAAAACACCGTCTGGCTCACCCAGGCGGAGATGGCCGACCTCTTTGCCACCACCAAGCAGAACATCTCCCTGCACCTCCAAAACATATTCGAGGACGAAGAGTTGCGGGAAGAGTCAGTAGTCAAGGAATCCTTGACTACTGCCGCCGACGGCAAGGCCTACACCACCAAACTCTACAACCTCGATGCCATCCTCGCCGTCGGCTACCGCGTGCGCTCGCCGCGTGGCGTCCAGTTCCGCCGCTGGGCCTCCACCGTCCTCAAGGAATACCTCCTAAAGGGCTTCGCGATGGACGACGAGCGGCTCAAAAACCCCGACGGCCGCCCGGACCACTTCGACGAGATGCTCGCGCGCATCCGCGACATCCGCGCCTCGGAGAAACGCTTCTACCAGAAAGTCCGCGACCTTTTCACCCTCAGCACCGATTACGACAAGACCGACCGTGCCACCCAGCAGTTTTTCGCCACGGTCCAAAACGTCCTGCTCTACGCCGTCACCCGTCAGACCGCCGCCGAGCTGATCACCGCCCGCGCCAACCCCGCCGACGCGCACTTCGGCCTGCTCGCGTGGAAGGGCGACAAGGTCCGCAAGACCGACATCGTCGTCGCCAAGAACTACCTGACCGAGGACGAGATCGACACCCTCAACCGCCTCGTCGTCATCTTCCTCGAAACCGCCGAACTCCGCGCCAAGAACCGCAAGGAGACGCGCATGGGCTTTTGGAAAGAGAACATCGACCAGATCATCGCCTCCAACGGCTTTCCCCTGCTCGAAGGCCACGGCCGCATCAGCCACGAGCAAATGGAAACCTCGACCCACGCGCTCTACCTCGACTTCGACACCCGCCGCAAAAAGGAGGAAGCCCTCGCCGCCGACCGAGCCGACGAGACCGAACTCAAATCTATCGAGGCGAAGCTGAAGCGCCGCCCGAAACCCTGATTTTTTCATGACCGCCACCGACCAACAACGCCTCGGAAAAACCCTGTGGGCCATCGCCGACCAACTGCGCGGCGCGATGAACGCGGACGACTTCCGCGACTACATGCTGGCCTTTCTCTTCCTGCGCTACCTCTCCGACAACTACGAGGTCGCCGCGAAGAAGGAGCTGGGTTCCGACTACCCGAAGTTCAGCGCTGACGACGCCCGCGTGCCGCTCGCCGTCTGGTATGCCAACAACCCCGGCGACGTCGTCGATTTCGAGAAGCAGATGCGGCGCAAGGTCCACTACGTCATCAAGCCTGAGCACCTCTGGGCCAACATCGCCAACCTCGCCAAGAACCAGAGCGGCGACCTGCTCGACACCCTGCGCGACGGTTTCAAATACATCGAAACCGAGTCCTTCGAGAGCACTTTCCAGGGCCTTTTCTCCGAGATCAACCTCGGCTCCGAAAAGCTCGGCCGCTCCCACGCTGACAAAAACAAGAAGCTCTGCGACATCATCAAGGAGATCGCCACCGGCCTGAAGGAGTTCTCCACCGACATCGACGCCCTCGGTGACGCTTACGAATACCTCATAGGCCAATTCGCTGCCGGCTCCGGCAAGAAGGCGGGCGAGTTCTACACCCCGCAGCAAATCTCCACCATCCTCTCGCGCATCGTCACCCTCGACAGCCAGGAGCCCAAGACCGGCCCGGTGAAGCACCTCGGCAGCGTCTTCGACTTCGCCTGCGGCTCCGGCTCGCTCCTCCTCAACGTCCGCCAGCAACTCAAGAAGCAGGGCGGCACTATTGGGAAAATCCACGGCCAGGAGAAAAATATCACGACCTACAACCTCGCGCGCATGAACATGCTGCTGCACGGGGTGAAGGACACCGAGTTCGAAATCTACCACGGCGACACCCTCACCAACGATTGGGATTACCTCCGCGAGACCAACCCGGCCAAGATGCCCAAGTTCGACGCCATCGTCGCCAACCCGCCCTTCAGCCTCCGCTGGGAGCCAAAGGGGGAGATGGAGCAGGACGTGCGTTTCAAGAACCACGGCATCGCCCCCAAGTCCGCCGCCGACTTCGCCTTCCTGCTCCACGGTTTTCACTACCTGAAGGACCAAGGCGTCATGGCCATCATTCTGCCCCACGGCGTGCTCTTCCGCGGCGGCGCGGAGGAACGTATCCGCCAAAAACTACTCAAAGACGGCCACATCGACACCGTCATCGGCCTGCCCGCGAACCTCTTCTACTCGACCGGCATCCCGGTCTGCATCCTCGTCCTCAAGAAGTGCAAAAAGCCCGACGACGTCCTCTTCATCAACGCCGCCGAGCACTTCGACAAAGGCAAACGCCAGAACGTCCTCACCGACGAGCACCTCGAAAAAATCGTCGAAACCTACCGCGAGCGCCCGGAGAAAATCGACCGCTACGCCCGCCGCGTCAGCATGGCCGAGATCGAGAAGGAAGGCTACAACCTCAACATCTCCCGCTACATCAGCACCGCCACCGCCGAGGAGGAAATCGACTTAGTCAAAACCCACGCCGACCTCGTCGCCGTCGAAGCACGCGTCCACGACGCAACCGCCAAGCACAACGCCTTTCTCAAGGAACTCGGCCTGCCGCCCCTGCCATAATTCGGACTCGCCGCCCCCGGCGCGAAACGGCGAACTTCACCGCTCACCGTTTCACCACGCCATGCCTTTGCCCGCGCAGCTCCCCGTCGTCCCCTTCCGCAAGCCCGTCTCCGGCGTGGTCGAGATCCCCGGCTCCAAGAGCCTCACCAACCGCGCCCTCCTCCTCGCCGCCCTCTGCGACGCGCCCGTCACCCTCACCGGCGCGCTCTTCAGCGACGACACCCGCCTCATGGCCGCCGCCCTTCGCGCCCTCGGCTACACCGTGACCGAAGACGCCGCCGCCAAGACCATCGCGGTCTCCGACCAATCCGCCGCCTTCCGCTCGACCTCGCCCGTTGAACTCTTTGTCGGCCTCGCCGGCACCGCCGCCCGCTTCCTCACCGCGCTCTGCGCCGCAGCCCCGCGCGGCACCTACCGCATCCAAGGCACCGAGCGCATGAACCAGCGCCCGATGAAGGGCCTGATCGACGCACTCCGCGCCCTCGGGGCCGACATCCGCTGCACCGGGGTCGAGGGCTTTTTCCCCATAGAGATCCACGCGCGCGGCCTTCGCGGCGGCCCGGTCAACATCGACGCCACCGAGAGCAGCCAGATGTTGTCCGCCCTGCTCATGGTCGCGCCGCTCGCCACCGCGCCCATCACCGTAACGACGGTCGGCGGCGTGCGTTGGCCCTTCGTCGAGATGACCACGCGCTTCATGGCCGAGTTTGGCCAGCCGGCCCTCGAGCGTCTGGGCGACGACCGTTTCCGCCTCGCCGCCGGCACGCCATACGCACGCCCCGGCGACGTTTGCGCGATCGAGCCCGATGCCTCCGCCGCCAGCTACTACGCCGCCCTCCCGCTCGTCACCTCCGGCGAACTCACCTTGCTCAGCCTGCGCGAAGGCCTCCAGGGCGACACGCGTTTCATCTCCGTCGCCCAGTCCGTCGGCCTCCGCGCCCAGCCCACCGCCCGCGGCCTCCATGTCGCCTTCCCCGCCGGCGGCGCGCGAGTGGGCCTCACCCAGGATTTCTCCGCCTTTTCCGACACCTTCCTCACCCTCGCCGCGCTCACGCCGCTGCTCTCCGGCCCGACGACGATCACCGGCATCGCCCACACCCGCAAACAGGAGACTGACCGCGTCGCCGGCATGGCCGCCGAGCTGCGCCGCCTCGGCCAGGAGGTCATCGAGACCGAGGACACGCTCACCATCACGCCCCGCCCGCTGCGCGCCGGCCAAACTATCCAGACCTACCACGACCACCGTTTCGCCATGAGCTTCGCCATCCTCGGCTGCCATGATCTACACCGCGACGGCACGCCCTGGCTCACCATCGACAACCCCGCCTGCTGCGCGAAAACCTTCCCCCATTTCTTCGACGTGCTCGACGGTCTCCGCACCCACGCTCACCAACTCAGATAACGCCGCATCCGCGTTTTCCCATTCGTCATCGGTCATTCGTTATTCGTCATTCGTTATTGGTCATTTTCCCATGCCTTCCCCCTTTCTCATCGTCGCCATCGACGGCGGCGCCGCCGCCGGTAAATCCACCACCGCCCGCGCCCTCAGCGCCCGGTTCCACTTCCTGCACATCGACACCGGCTCCTACTACCGCGCCCTCACCGCCGCCCTCCTCCGCCTCGGGGTCAACGCGTCCGACTCCGCCGGCGTGGAGCGCGCCGTCGCCAATATCGCGCTCGGCACCGTAGTGGACGGCCGCCGCGCCTCCATCACCATCGCCGGCGACACCATCCCCGAGGCCGAGCTGCGCGGCCCCGCCGTAAACGCCGCCGTGTCCCACTTCGCCGCCATCCCCGCCGTGCGCGCCGCCCTGCTCGCCTACCAGCGCGACCAGGCCCGCATCGCCCGCGAACACGGCTTTGCCGGCCTTGTCATGGAAGGCCGCGACATTGGCACGGTGATTTTCCCCGACGCCGATTTCCGTTTCTTCCTCCACGCCGACCCCGAGGAGCGCGCCCGCCGCCGCGCCGCCGAGGGCCAGCAGGACTCCATCGCCGAGCGCGACCGCCTCGATAGCTCGCGCAAGGCCGCCCCCCTGCTCTGCCCGCCTGGCGCGACTGACATCGACTCCACCTTCCTCTCGCTCGAAGAGGTCGTCGCCCGCGTCTCCGAGCCCATCGCCGCCCGCCTCGGCGCGGCTTGAGTCGATCGCCCCGCCAACCGCGTTTTTCCCTTCCCGTTTCCGCCATGCCCGCCCGCGAGGCCTTCGCCCAAGTCCGCATGCAGCCCTTGTATGGGTTTTGCCACTACGTGTTGAACTGCACCCAGGAAGCCATCTTTCGCGGCGAGGTGATCGGCCTAGAAAACCTGCCCGCCGACGGCGCCTTCCTGCTCGCGGCCAACCACGCCAGCCACCTCGACCCGCCGTTCATCGGCGCGGTCATTCCGCATCAAATGGCTTTCTTCGCCCGCAAATCCCTCTGGAAACCCGGCCTCGGCGCCTGGTGGATGGATGGCGTCGGTGCGATCCCGGTCGAACGCGACAGCGCCGATCTCGCCGCCATCAAACGCGTCATCGCCACCCTGCGCGGCGGCCGCCCCATCGTGCTCTTCCCCGAGGGCACACGTTCGCCCGACGGCCAGCTCCAGCCCGCCAAGCCCGGCGTGGGCATGATCGTGGGCAAGACCCAGGTGCCCGTCGTGCCCTGCCGCATTTTCAACAGCCACCTCGCGCTCAACCGCCACGGCGGCCTGCGCCCCGGCACGCCCATCCACATCGTGTTTGGCCGACCGCTGAGTCCGGCCGATTATGACCGGCCGTCCGACGGCAAGGAGCGTTACCAACGCATCAGTGAGCGCATCATGGCCGCCATTTCCCGTCTCAGTGAGCCTGCCTTCGAGGTGATTTAAGGACTCAAGTCCCGCCGTCATTCTGCGGCCATCCTGCTGCCAAAACCTCGCTACAGAGGTGGTGCGGCTGGAGAGAATCGAACTCTCGAGACCACTTTGGAAGAGTGGAGTTTTACCACTAAACTACAGCCGCGCTACACTTCAACCACTACTCATCAACATACCCCACCTTGGGTCAAGCCCCGCGCGCACCCAACGTTGATTTTCATTTTCCCCATGCGAAGTCGTCGACCGTCGCGCGTGTGCAAAGCGTCGGTGAAAGCCGCCGCGATCACTAGAAAACGGATTGCGACGCACTGTGCAGCCCCTCACTGGTAAAACATGGCCTTCATCTCGACTCGCCCCTCCGGCAGTCCCTCCAACTCCTCGCTGCGGCCCTCGGCCGGCGCGTCCGCCGCTTCCAAAAAGAACAACTTCGCCGCCGCTCAGGCCCTCGCAAAGCAGAAGACCTACGAGAAAAAGGCCAAAAACTACAAGCTTCCCCTCGGCGAACTGGCTATCTTCACCCAACAGCTTGCGTCGCTGCTGAGCGCCGGTCTTCCCCTCGTGCAGTGCCTCGAGGCGCTGCAGGATCAGACGGAAGATCCGGTATTCCGCATCATCATCCGCGACGTGCGCACGGACATCTCCCAAGGCAACGCGTTCTCGAACGCGGTGAAACTCTACCCCAAGGCGTTCAACTCGCTTTTCATCTCCATGGTCGAGGCCGGCGAGGCCTCGGGCGCACTCGCCGAGATTCTCAGCAAGGTCGCCAACTACTTCGAATCGAGCGTCAAACTCACCAAAAAGGTGAAGTCGGCCATGACCTACCCCATCGCGGTCATCGGTCTCGCCATCGCGCTCGTGAACGTGCTGCTCATTTTCGTCATTCCGGTCTTCGCCTCGATGTTCGCCGACTTCGGCGCCAAGCTGCCCGCCCCCACCCAGATGCTCATCGATCTGAGCGATTTCCTTAAGGCCAATTTCTTCTATCTCTGCATCGGAGCCTACGGCGCGTTCTGGCTCATCAACAAATTCATCTCCACGCCCAAGGGACGCCGCGTGAAAGACGAGACTTTGGTGAAGGCCCCCATTTTCGGCAGCCTCATCCACAAGATCTCGCTCTCGCGCTTCTGCCGCACCTACGCCACGCTCATTCGCTCCGGCGTGCCCATTCTCCGCACCTTGGAGATCGTCGCCGCCGCCTCCAACAAGGTCCAGGTCGAGGACGCGTGCGCCGAGATCGCCAAGCACGTCAGCCAAGGCGGACAGGTTTCTGAAGTTCTCGCCTCCAATCCCTACTTCCCGCCCATGATGAAACACATGGTCAAGGCGGGCGAATCCACCGGCAACGTCGACGGCATGATGAACAAGATCGCCGACTTCTACGATACCGAGGCCGAGGCCACCGTCGCCTCGCTCACCTCGCTCATCGAGCCGATGTTGATCGTGTTTCTGGGCGTTGTGGTCGGCGGCATCGTTATGGCGATGTTCCTCCCCATCTTCCAGCTGGGCTCGGTCGCCGGCGGCTTGCAGTAAGTAATAGGGTCTTGTCCCGCAGCCCTACGCTGCGTTTTGTATACCATCACCTATGCCGTCCGTTCTCATCGTCGACGATCTGCTGTCCATCCACGAGATGTTGGACGCCGTCATCCAGCCCACAGGTTATACCACCGCTTTCGCGACCGATGGAGAAAAGGCTCTCGTTCGCTACAAGGCCGAGAAATATGACCTCGTGCTGGCCGACATCGACATGAAGCCGATGGACGGCATCACGCTGCTCCGCCAGCTCAAGGCCTACGACCCCACCGCCGTCGTCATCATCATGACGGCCTACGCATCCACCGAGAGCGCAGTCCAGGCCCTGAAATTCGGCGCGTTTGATTACCTCCAAAAACCTTTCCGCGTGGACGATCTCATCGCCACGCTTCGGCGCGCGCTGGACTACCGAAAACTCAGCCTGACCGCCGCCGCCGGATCCGCCGCCATGGCAAGCGCCGCGGCCAACACGTCGGGATACGGCATCGCTGCTGGGGGCATCGACGCCAACTTGGTGGGCACCAGCGCGGCCCATAAAAAACTCATCGCCCAGCTGAAAAAACTGGCCGCTGTGCGCACTCCCGTGCTGCTCCAAGGCGAGACGGGCAGCGGCAAGACCACCGTCGCGGAACTGCTCCATTCCGCCTCGGCCGCCTCGGGCGCGCCCTTTGTCCGCGTGGACTGCATTCATAGCGCCGACCCCGGCTTTCACGCCGGTTTGTTTGGCGAGAAAGGCGCGGGCGGCGCGTGGGTGCATCAAGCCAAGGACGGCACCCTGCTCCTGCAAAATCTCGATCAACTCAGTGCCGAGCATCAACACGAGTTGGTCGGCGTGCTACGTGGTCACCTGCATGGACTTAGGCTCATCTGCACCAGCACCCAGGATCTCGAAGCCCTCACCGAGGAAGGACGGTTCAACGACGAGCTTTTCTACCGCGTGGCCTCTCTTCCGGTCCAAATCCCGGCCCTGCGCGACCGCCCCGAGGATATTCCGGCGCTGGTGAAACACTTCACCGCCCAGACCTCGAATCCCCACTTCGATTCCAAACTCATCGAGTTCAACCCCGAGGCCCTCGCGATCCTCAAATCCTACTCCTGGCCGGGCAACTGCTCCGAACTCAACCAGATCGTCTCCAAAATAGTCGCCTCGGCCGACACCCGCATGCTGGGGCCGGATCAACTACCACTGCGCATCAAAGACCTCGGCGGTTGGCCCAAACTGGCCGAATACCTCGCCTTGCAGGAAAAACACTACGTCGAGCAAGTGCTCAAAGCCTGCCGTGGCGACAAGGTCCAGGCCGCCCGCATCCTTGGCGTGGACGTGAGTCGCGTCGGTTGACGAGGCCGTCCTTTCCCGCGTCGTGCACGGCGCACGGGACGTCGCCGCTCGCGACTCCCATCACAAACACCGCCCACACAAGAGGCGACGCACGTCATGCAGACGGCGCGCCTTGGTGAACTTGCCTTTCCCGCCTCGCCTGTGCGCGAAGATCAGGCCAGCAGAGCTGCCTTCTCCCGCGAAATACCCCACTTGAGCCCCTCGCCACGGCTCCAGCGGTCAAACTCGTCGATCATCAAGCGCCCCATGCGTTGGCACTCCGCGTTTTGCGAACCTGCGATGTGCGGGGTCAACACGACGTTCGGCAGGGTCCATAAAGGAGAATCCTGCACCGGCGGCTCCGGATAGGTCACATCCAGCCAGGCGACGAGATCGGGACGCTTTTGCAGCACCGAGATCATTTCGGGCTCATTCACCACCGCGCCTCGGGCCGTGTTCAGGAAGGTGGAGTTTGGCTTCATCATCTCGAAGTGGGCGCCACGGATCATGCCCTCCGTCTCCTTTAGCCAGGGAGTATGCAGGCTCACGACGTCGCAACGCTTGAAAATATCCTCGAGCGAAACCATCTCGACCCCGAGGACCGTGGCCTGCTCGGGCGTGACAAACGGATCGTAGGCCAGCACGTCCAAATCGAAGGGACGCAAACGTTCCCTTACCAGACGGCCTATCATGCCGAGCGATATCAAGCCCACCTTGCTGCCATAGGCGCCGGCACACGGAACACGCTCCGCGTAGGCGCCGTTTTGCTTCGCCGCGTGCGCGTGTTTCCAAAAGTTTTTCAAACTCAACAGAACTGCCGCCAAGGTATACTCCGCCACCGGCACGGCATTCATCGCATAGGCGCTGGTGATGGCCACTTTGCGATCCCAGAAAGCATCGGTGGTAAAGTGCCGGATCGTCCCGGCGCCATAAAACACCGCTTTCAGATTCGGCGCCATTTTCATGAAGGCCTCATCCATCAACGGCGCCCCCCAACCGGAGAAGATCACGTCGACCTGTGCGAGCAGATCGGGCCGCTTCAGCACCTCTTCCTTGCTCATGGGCTCGGCCAACAGGTTAACGCGTCGCGCAATCCTGATCTTGTGTTCCGAACCGTAGATACGGTCAAAAGCGGGATGATCCAAAACGATGAGTCCGTTGTGCATGAGGGTCTTCACGACCTGAGCGTATTAGCTTCCGCCCGCCAACTTTGTTTTTTCGCGCCGGCGTGCCCTTGCCACGCGGCATTTCTTTCATCGCCGTTCCGCTCTGGCACATCCGCCCTTGCCTAGGAAACCACGCCTCTGAATTTAACACTAAACCAACCTCGCCATCGTGATAAAATCCCAACCACTCACCTTCCCGAAAAATTTCGTCTGGGGCTTTGCCGCCGCCGCACCCCAAATCGAGGGCGCAGCCTTCCTCGACGGCAAAGGCGAGTCCGTGTGGGATCGGTTCGCGCGCCGTCCCGGGGCCGTGCACAACAACGACAACCTCGACGTCGCCTGCGAACACTACACGCGCTTCGACGAGGATTTCCGGCTCATGCGCTCGCTGGGCGCGAAAAACTACCGCCTCTCCCTCGCCTGGCCGCGCATCTACCCCGACGGCGATGGCGCGCTCAACCAAAAGGGGCTCGATTTCTATCACCGCCTCTTCGATTCGATGGAGAAACACGGCCTTACTCCGTGGGTCACCATGTTCCACTGGGACCTGCCCCAGTCGCTGGAGACGCGCTTCGGCGGATGGCGAGACCGCCGCACCGCCGACGCGTTTGCCGTCTATGCCGACACCATCGTCAAAGCCTTCGGCTCCCGCGTGAAAAACTGGATCACGCTCAACGAGATCCTGTGCTTCACCAAGCTCGGCTACGGCGTCGGCCGCAAGGCCCCCGGACTGCAACTCGCCGATCAGGTGGTCAACCAGACCTACCACACCGCCCTGCTCTGCCACGGCCACGGCGTGCGCGCCGTCCGCGAGCATGGAGGCAAGGGCGCACGCGTCGGCCTCACCGACAACGCCACCGTCACCGTCCCCTTCTCCGAAACCCCCGATGACATCGCCGCCGCCCGCGCCCAGTTCATCCACGAAAACGCGCGCGTCCTCGACCCCATCTACACCGGCGGCTACGGCCCCGCCTACCGCAAGGCCGTGGGCAAGCATGCCGCGAAGTTCGAAAAGAAGGATTTCGACCTCATTTCCCTGCCCACCGATTTCCTGGGCCTCAACATCTACACCGGCGAATTCGTCCGCGCCGGCAAGAGCGGCAAACCCGAAAAACTGCCTTTTCCCGCCTCCTACCCCACGGCCGACGCCGCGTGGCTGAAACACGTCCCGCAATCGCTTTACTGGGGCCCGCGCCACTGCGCCGAAATCTACGGCGCCAGCTCCATCTACATCACCGAAAACGGCGCCGGCTACAACGACGTGCCGCCCGCCAAGGGCGAGAGCAACGACCTGCATCGCCTGAATCTCGTGCGCAGCTACCTCTGCGAACTCCGCCGCGGCATCCAGGATGGCGTGCCCGTGAAGGGCTACTTCCTCTGGTCCTTCATGGACAACTACGAGTGGGAAGACGGCTACGACCGCCGCTTCGGCGTCGTCTATTGCGATTTCAAGACCCAGAAACGCACCCCGAAATTCAGCGCCCGGTGGTTCACCAAGGTCATGGCCGAAAACCGCATCGTCTAAATTTCTCCAGAAGCCGCGGCCTCGCCGTTGAGATTCGCGCGTTCAGCGTCACATCGTCGGGACGACGTGCGCTGCTACTACCACCGCGACTACTACTTCCCGCTTCCCGAGGCGCATCCCTTCCCCATGGACAAGTTCTGGCGGGCGGAGGCCTTCATCCGGGAGGCCGCGCCCACCGGAGCCATCCAAGTGATCGACGCGCAGCCTGCACCCCAAGAGGCTGTCCTGCGCGTGCATGACGCCGCCTACCTCGATCGCATCCGGCTGGCCGCGCTCGACTCCGCCGCCGCCCTGAAACTGGGCCTGCCCGCCGGCCCCGCTTTGCTAGAACGCTCCCGCCTCGAGGCCGGCGGCACCTTGCTCGCCGCCGAGGCCGCCTTGCGCGACGGCCTCGCCGCCAATCTCGCCGGCGGCACCCACCACGCATTCGCCGACCGCGGCCAGGGCTACTGCGTGCTCAACGATGTCGTCATCGCCGCCCGCGCCCTGCACGCCTCGCTACCTCACCTGCGTATCTTCGTCGTCGATACCGACGCGCATCAGGGCGACGGCACCGCCGCCCTCTGCGCCAGCGATCCGCGCGTGTTCACCTACTCCATTCACGGCGGCCGCAACTACCCGGCCAATAAACAGACATCCTCGCTGGATGTGCCCCTGCCTCGCTACGTCTCCGGTCGCGACTACCTCGACCAACTGGAAGCCACCCTCGGCCCCGCCCTGGATGATTTTCTCCCGGATCTGGTCTTCTGGAATTCAGGCGCGGATCCGCACGAACACGACCGCTTCGGACAAATGCGGCTAACCGACGCCGATCTCGCTGCGCGAGACGAACACGTGCTCGACGTCGTCGGCACGCGACGCGGACTGCCGCTCGTCGTGCTCTATGGCGGGGGCTACAACCGGGACCGCGAACACACCGCGCGCCTCCACGCCCGCACCGTTCTGGCCGCGGCCGCGCGCTGATTCGGCGAGCGGAGCAGCCACCTGCCTCTACGCCTGCCCCATGCTGAGCATGTAATGCAATTTTATGCAATTTTGGCTTTACAGCGCGGGCCTGCCGGATCAATTCAGGCGTATCGTTTAGCGTCTCATCCAAGCGTGGTCCGCGTAGGCGGCCCCGGTTCCGGCAAACCGTCACAAAGCCACCTCGTTTTCCCTACTCCTCCCGGGCCTAGCGCCCGTGTTCCTCAACCCCGCCCGCGTTTCCTCCCGCCAGTCGTCTTTACCGTATGTCCACCCCCAGCATCGCCCCCGCCTCCGCCTCCGCATCGTCCGCGCTTTCTCCCCTGATTTCCGGCGGTTTCGTCAACGCCTTTGGCGGCCGCTACTACCGCATCGCCCACTCGGACCGCATGCCCCCGTTTTTCATGAACGTGGTCAGCTCGTCCGATCTCTGGATGTTTGCCGCGAGCACTGGCTCGCTGAGCGCCGGCCGCATCGACGCCGAGCGCGCCCTGTTCCCCTACCAAACGGTCGACCGCATCTATGACAGCGCCGGCCAGATCGGGCCCTACACCGCGCTTCGTGTGCACGATGCCGACACGATCGTGGACTGGGAGCCCTTCGCCGCGCACACCGCCCGGCTGCACCCGGTCGAACGTCATCTCTACAAGAGCCTCGAAGGCGACCGCGTCTGGTATGAGGAGAGCCACCTCACCCTCGGGCTCGTGTTTCGCTACGGTTGGGCCTCTTCCGAGGCGCATGGCTGGGTGCGCACGGCCGAGCTGGTCAACACCTCCGGCCGCTCCGTCTCGTTGCGCCTGATCGACGGCCTGCGCAACCTTCACGTCCCCGGCGTCTCGACCCGCCTCCAGGCCCAGTTCTCAAACCTCGCCGACGCCTACAAGGCCGCCGAACTCGAGCCCGCGTCCACCCTTGGCGTGTATGCGCTCGCCTCCGGCATCGTGGACCAGGCCATTCCCATGGAATCGCTGCGCGCCACCGCCGTGTGGTCGCACGGACTCGCCGGCGCCGACATCCTTCTTTCCGACGCCCAGCTCGGTGCCTTTCATCGCGACGAAGCGGTCTCCACCGAGGCGCGCCGCCGCGGCCTGCGCGGCCACTACCTGCTGCACGCCGCCCGCACCCTCGCTCCCGGCGAGACGCTGGGCTGGATGATCGTGGCCGACACCAACCTCACCCAGGCCGATGTCGCCGCCCGGCTCGCCAGCCTGCGCGCCGACTCTGCCGCGTTTGCCGCCGCCGTTCGCGCCGGGGCGGATGAGTCCACCCGCCGCCTGCGCGCCCTCGTGGGCGCGGCCGACGGCATCCAGACCGGCGGCGACGAGATCGCCACCGCCCACCACTTCGCCAACGTGCTCTTCAACCTCATGCGCGGCGGCGTATTCATCGCCGGTCACCAGGTGGACGGAGCCGACTTCGCGGACTTTGTCCGCACCCGCAATCGCCCCGTCGCCACTCGCCACGCCGCGTTTCTCGCCGGGTTGCCCGAGCTCTTGCCCCACGACGACCTCATGGCCCGCATCGCCGCCTTGGGCGACGCCGACCTCGAGCGCCTCGGCTGGGAACTGCTTCCCCTCACCTTCAGCCGCCGCCACGGCGACCCGAGCCGCCCGTGGAACAAGTTCAGCATCCGGCTGCGCGACGGCTCCGGCCGCCGCCTCCTCAACCACGAGGGAAATTGGCGAGATATTTTCCAAAACTGGGAGGCGCTTTGCACCAGTCACCCCGCCTTTATCGAGAGCGTGGTCGCCAAATTCCTCAACGCGTCCACCGCCGACGGCTTCAACCCCTACCGCATCACCCGCGCCGGCATCGAATGGGAAAAGCCCGAGCCCGAGGATCCCTGGGCGTCCATCGGCTACTGGGGCGACCACCAGGTCGTCTATTTGTTGCGACTCCTCGAGTGGTCCGCGCGCTTTCACCCGGGCCGCCTCTCCGGCTGGCTGCGCCGGGAGCTCTTCGCCTACGCGGACGTCCCGTATCGCATTTCCGGATACGACGAGATGCGCGCGAATCCGCGCTCGACCATCCGCTTCGATCGCCACCACGACGAGCTGATCGAGCGCCGCGTGAGCGAACTCGGCACCGATGGCCGCCTGCTGCCCGCCTCCGACGGGGCCGTCCTGCATGTCAACTTGGTGGAAAAACTCCTCGTCCTCGTGCTCGCCCGCCTCACCCACTTCATCCCCGGCGGCGGCATCTGGATGAACACCCAGCGCCCCGAGTGGAACGACGCCAACAACGCCCTCGTGGGCTACGGCGTCTCGGTCGTCACCACCGGTCACCTGCGGCGACTCTTGACCTTCATGCGCGACGCGTTGGCCACTGCGCTCGGCGACAGTCCCGTCCCCGTCTCCTCCGCCGTGGCTCGCCTGCTCGCCGATGTGGTCGCCGCGCTCCGCCTGCCCGCCCTGGCCTCGGCCCATACCGACTCCTTCGCGCGCCGCACCGTGGTGGACGCCCTCGCGACCGCCGGCTCCGATTACCGCGCCAGCCTCTACGCCGAGGGTCCGGGCTCGACCGTGCAGGTGGCCCCCGCCGCTATCTGCACCTTGCTCGACCGCGCCCTCTCCGCGGTCGATGCCACGCTCCGAGCCAATCGCCGAGCGGACGGCCTCTTCCACTCCTACAATCTGCTCGCCTTCAGCGAACCCGCCTCGCTCGAGATCCAGCACCTCGCTCCGATGCTGGAAGGCCAGGTCTCCATCCTTGGCGCCGGGCTACTCACGCCCACCGAGGCCGAGGCGCTGCTCGGCTCCCTCCGCCGCAGCCCTCTTCACCGCGCCGACCAGCACAGCTACCTGCTTTATCCGGACCGCGAGCTGCCGGGCTTTCTCGCCCGCAACCTCGTCCCGGCGGCTCTCGTCGCAGCCAACCCGCTGCTCACCGGGCTGCTCGCCGCCGGCGATACCCGCCTGGTCCTCCGCGACGCGGCCGGCGACCACCGTTTCCATCCCGATCTGGTCAACTCCGGCCCGCTCGAGGCCCGACTGAGCGAACTCGCCTCCGAGCCGCGCTGGGCCGCGCTCGCCGCCGCCCACGCCGACGACGTGCGCGCTATCTACGAGCGCGTCTTTAATCACCGCGCTTTCACCGGTCGCAGCGGCGGCATGTTCGGCTTCGAGGGCCTGGGCTGCATCTACTGGCACATGGTTTCCAAGCTCCTGCTCTCCGCGCAGGAAAATCTGCTCGCCGCCCGCGCCGCCAACGATCCCGCCGCCCCCGCACTTGCCGCCCGCTACTTCGATGTGCGCAACGGTCTCGGCCCGGCCAAATCTCCCGCCGTCTTCGGCGCGTTCCCGACCGATCCTTATTCGCACACCCCCGGCCACTCCGGCGCTCAACAGCCCGGCATGACCGGCCAGGTGAAGGAGGAAATCCTCACCCGACTGGGGGAGCTCGGCGTGCAAGTGACCGATGGCTGTCTGGCCTTCGAGCCCACTGATTTACCCGAGACCGAGTTCACCCGCGAACCCGCCGTGTTTGCCGCCTTCGGGGCGGACGGGCGCGAGTTTTCCCTGCCGCTGCCGGCTCATTCCCTGGGCTTCACCGTCTGCGGCACGCCGGTGGTTTACACTCGGGGCGCGCGGCCCTTCCTGCGCATCCAGCTTGCAGACGGCACGGTGCGCACCGCTACGAGTCGACGCCTCGATGCGGCGAGCAGCGCCGCCGTGTTCGCTCGCGATGGCAGCGTGAAGGTCATCGAGGTCACGCTCGGCGCGGACTCCAGCGGCTCGGCCTCGCCCCTGCCCTTTGCTCCTGCCGGAGCCAACACTCTGCTCGCGACCACGGCCTGAGCGGCCTCGCCGCCAACCATTCCGACGTTCCGCCGAGGGCTGGGCGTCGGAGTCGTGCTCGCGTGCGCCCCTAGCGCCCCTGGTTGGATTCTGACGTCTCGCCGCAAAACGATTCGCAGACCGCATGCAGGGGCGCGTTGGCTTGGCGCGCCAAAGTCCCGCCGCTTCCGCTGGGGCGGCCTGATCGCGCGCGGAAAAAGCCGTTGACCACCCCGCGCATCCTTCCGTGATGCATGGCTTTTAATGCCGTGAGAGCAGCCCTTCCCGAAAATCTTGCGCAGACCGATTCGCACCGAGCGGGTGCGGACAGGGCGCGGCGGAGGCAGGCGGCGAACTGATTTTCCCCTCTTCGTTTCATCTATGTCCGACAAGATCACCCACGAATGCGGCATCGCACTGGTTCGGCTCCTCAAGCCGCTTTCCTACTACCAGGAAAAATACGGCACGCCGCTCTGGGGATTCACCAAGCTCTTTCTGCTCATGGAAAAGCAGCACAACCGCGGCCAGGACGGCGCGGGCGTGGCCTGCGTGAAGCTCGATGTGCCCGCCGGCGATCCGTTCATGTTTCGCGAGCGCTGCGTAAAGACCAACCCGCTCGACAAGATTTTCAAAACCCTGCTCGCCCAATACGACGAGAAAAAGGCCTCCGGCGACATCCACCCCGAGTTCGCCGACACGGTTAAGAAACACTTCGACTTCGGCGGCGAACTGCTCGTCGGCCATCTGCGCTACGGCACTTCGGGCGGTTACAACATCTCCTCCTGTCACCCCTATTTCCGCCGCTCGCCCTGGCCTACCCGAAACCTCGCGCTCTGCGGTAATTTCAACATGACCAACACCGAGGAGCTCAACCAGGCGCTCATCGGCATGGGCCAGCACCCCATCTTCGCTACCGATACCCAGGCCTTGCTGGAGAAAATCGGTTTCTTCCTAGATGAGGAGCACGACGACATCTACCGCGGCCTCCGCGAACAGGGCCTCAAGGGCGAGGAGATCGCCGAGCAGATCAGCGAACGACTCGACCTCGGCCGCGTCATCACCCGTTCGGCCGCCAAGTGGGACGGCGGCTACACCCTCTGCGGCCTCATCGGCAACGGCGATGCCTTCGTCGCTCGCGATCCCGCCGGCATCCGCCCCGCGTTTTATTTCCAAAACGACGAGGTCATCGCTTTCGCGTCCGAGCGTGCCCCGCTGCAGACCATTTTCGATCTGCCTGCCACCCAGGTGAAGGAAGTTTCGCCCGGTCATGTCATCGTGATGAAACGCGACGGGCGCATCTCCAACACCCAGTTCACCGCCCCCCTGCCCCGCGCCTCGTGCTCCTTCGAGCGCATCTACTTCTCGCGCGGCAACGACCTCGACATCTACCGCGAGCGCAAGCTGCTCGGCTCCCGCCTCACCGACCAGGTGCTCAAGTCCATCAACGGCGACTGGGGCCGCACCGTTTTCAGCTTCATCCCCAACACCGCCGAGGTCGCCTGGTTCGGCCTGATGCACGGCCTCCGCGAGAAACGCCGCGCCGAGGTGAAACGCGATATCCTCGCCGCCGCCGCCAAGGGTGAGATCACCGAATCGCTGCTCGATGAGCTCGTCACCAACAACTGGCCGCGCGGCGAGAAGGTCGTCTCCAAAGACATCAAGCTGCGCACCTTCATCGGCCAGGAGTCGATGCGCAACCACCTCGCCAGCCACGTTTACGACATCAGCTACGGCTCCGTGCAGCCCGGCGACAACCTGGTCTGCGTGGACGACTCCATCGTGCGCGGCACCACCCTCCGCAAATCCATCCTGCGCATCCTCACCCGCCTCCAGCCGCGCAAGATCGTCATCGTCTCCACCGCGCCGCAGATTCGCTACCCCGACTGCTACGGCATCGACATGTCCCAACTGGGCAAATTCATCGCCTTCGAGGCCGCCATCACCCTGCTCAAGGAGCGCGGTCAACACGAACTGCTCGCCGAGGTGTATCAACTTTGTCGCGACGCCGTCGCCAAGGGCGAGTCGATCAACTACGTCCAGCGCATCTACTCGCCCTTCACCCCCGAGGAGATCTCCGCCAAGATCGCCGAGTTCGTGCGCCCGAGCGGCGTGGATTGGGATGGCGAGATCGAGGTGATTTTCCAGACCTTGGAAAACCTCCACGCCGCCTGCCCCAACCACACCGGCGACTGGTATTTCTCGGGCAAATACCCGACCCGCGGCGGCTACCGCGTCGTGAATCAGGCCTACGTCAACTACTACGAAAACAGCGAAGGCGGCCGCGCGTATTGAGGGCATGGCGAAGGCGAAAACAGACCGCAACGAATCCGCCGAGGCTCCGGCCGTGCCGCGCATCCACACGATCCGCCGCCAGCGGGTCGTGCTCAGCACCGACTTGGCGCTGCTCTACGGAGTGGAGCCCCGTCAACTTACGCAGGCCGTTGCTCGCAACCTGGAGAAATTTCCGCCTGACTTTTGCTTTGTCCTTACTCGCGAGGAGGTAGCGAACTTGAAATCACAAATTGTGACTTCAAGTTCCGCTCACGGCGGCGCCCGCAAACCACCCACCGCCTTCACCGAGCACGGCTGCCTCATGGCCGCCACCGTTCTCCGCAGCGAAAAAGCCGTGCAGATGAGCCTCTACCTCGTCCGCGCATTCGTCCAGATGCGCGACCAGATCAGCTCCAACCTCGGCGTCCTCCGCCGCCTCGCCGAGATCGACAAAAAACTCCTCGAACACGACGTGGTCCTCCGCGAAGTCGTCGAGCGCCTCAGCCCCCTCTTAAATCCCCCGCCCGAGGACGAAACCAAGAAGGCAAAAATCGGCTACCATCGCGGCAACCGCTGATAATTATTTTCCTGAATCCGCGCCCATCCGCGCAATCCGCGGTTAAAAATCATCCACTCATGTCTCTCAGCTACGAATCCTCCGGCGTTAACTACGACCAACTCGACGCCTTCAAGCGCGCCTGCCAGAAGGCCGCCAAGACCACCGCGCCCCTGCTCGCCGCCCATGGCTACGCCGAGCCGACTAACACCCGCGGCGAGAGCTGCTACCTCATGGAGGCTGCCGACCACTTCCTCGCCCACGTCGAGGAGGGCCTCGGCACCAAGAACCTCGTCGCCGATGCCGTCTATGCCGCGACCGGGAAGAATTTCTACCGCGAGATCTCGATCGATACTGTCGCCACCATCGTCAACGACCTCGTGACCTGCGGTGCCCTGCCCATCTCCGTCGCCATGCACGCCGCCGTCGGCGAGTCCGCGTGGTTCACCGACGCCGCGCGCATGGAGGCCCTCGTCGAGGGCTGGGCCGAGGGCTGCCGCCAAGCCGGCGCGGTCTGGGGCGGCGGCGAGACCCCCACCCTGCGCGGCATCGTGCACGCCGACGCCATCGTGCTCGCCGGCTCCGCCATCGGCAAAGTCGAGCCCAAGTCGCAACGCATCACCGGTGACGTGCGCGACGGCGACGCCATCGTGTTTCTCGCCTCCTCCGGCGTGCAGACCAACGGCCTCTCCCTCTGTCGCCTCATCGCTTCCAAGCTCCCGCAAGGCTACCAGACGCCCATCGGCCACGGCGACCCGCGCACCTATGGCGAGGCCCTGCTCGCCCCGTCCGTGATCTACGTGAAGTTCGTCGCCGAGTGCCAGAAGCGCGCCATCAAACTCAACTACGTCGCTCACGTCACCGGCCACGGCTGGCGCAAACTCATGCGCCTCGACGAACCCTTCGTTTACGAAATCACCACTCCCGGCGAGGAACCCGCCCTGTTCAAATTCCTTCGCGAGGCCGGCCCCATCGACCTCCGCGAGGCCTACGCGACCTTCAACCAGGGCATCGGTTTCGCCGCCTACGTTTCCCAGGAAAACCTCGCCTCCACGCTCTCCGCCGCGCGTGACAGCGGCTACACCGCCTGGCACGCCGGCACGGTGCGCAAGCAGGGCGACCGCAAGGCCGTGATCATTCCCTCGCTCGGCCTGGAATACGACGGCAGCACCTTGCAGGTCCGCTGACCCGCGCCTCACGCGGGTGCCCGTCGCAGAGCCGGCCCACCGATGGGCCGGCTCTGCGGCGCTCGGAAAGACATAGCGTATCCTGCGAGCTTTTAATCTCTTTTGACAGTTATCCCCCTTCGCGGATCAACTCTGGTGTCCATGAAACCAAGTCCCCGATTCACACTGGCGCTCATCCTGGGGGACCTTTGCAGCATTTTGTTGGCATTTAACCTCATCGCGCAGTTGCGCGGTATCAGCACGTGGACTGATCCCATCCTCTGGCCCCTGCTCGTTCCTGCGGGCTTCCTTGTCGTCTCGCTCGCGCTGATCGACGGCTACAGTCCCCGCACGGATTTTCTCTCCATAGATTACACCAGCCAGCACCTCATCGCGCTTTTTGGCGCGACGCTCACCACGCTGCTCGTCACTCACGCGGTCATCACCAGCGGATTTCCCCTGCACCAGAGCCGCATCGTCACCGGCCTTTCGTTCATATTGGTGGCACCTTGCGGGCTCGCTCTCCGACGCGTCCTCGCTCTGCGTCGCGCCGCTGTCCACCGGCATGAGCATGTCGTTTTTGTCGGAGACGAGGCCGCCGCCCGCTCCTTCACCGAGGACTGCGAACGCATGGGCTTCTCCCGCCAGCTCATCTACGCGGCGGCAAATCACACAGGCGCAAGCGCGGACCGGCCGAGCATCGCCGAAGTCGTCGCCCGCATCGAGTCGGGCGAGCTGCGCGCCGAGTCCATCGTTCTGCGCGAGAGTGCGGGCAATTTGCCCGACCGTCTGCCCGACCGCCTGATGCGCCTGCATTTCGCGGGCGTGCCGACCTACACGCTGGAGCTTTTCCACGAGATCATCTGGCGAAAGATCCCGCTCTACCGCATCAATCCCATCTGGCTTTTTCAGGACGGCTTTCAACTCGCGCGCGAACCGATCTTCGACCGCGTCAAACGCGCCAGCGACCTGTTCCTCGCCGTCTTCGTCTTGCTCCTTTCCGCCCCGGTGTTGCTGCTGGCCGCCCTCGCCATCTTCGCCGAGGACCGCAGACCGGTGTTCTTCCGCCAGACCCGCATCGGGCGCCACCAGAAGCCCTTTACCCTCTACAAACTACGCACCATGCGCACCGGCTCGGGCGGCGCGGTCTATACCCTGCCGGGGGACAAACGCATCACCCGCATCGGGGCCTTCCTCCGCGCTTCCCGCATCGACGAATTGCCCCAGCTTTGGAACGTGCTGCGCGGCGAGATGAGCATGATCGGTCCGCGCGCCGAATGGGACGTGCTCGTGGCCGATTACGAGAAACACATCCCGTGCTACCACTTTCGCCACCTCGTCCGGCCTGGTATCACCGGCTGGGCCCAGATTAACTACCCCTACGGCGCGGGCATCGACGACACCCTTCGCAAGCTCGAATACGATTTGTATTACATTCGCCACTACAGCCTGCGGCTCGACGCCACCATCGTGCTCAAGACCATCCACGTGATGCTCTTTGGCAAAGGCAGCCGCTGAGCGCGTCCGTTCCCGGCAAGGCGAACGGGGACCATGCCTCCGCCCGCCTTGTTTTCGGGCGGTTTCGCGGCTTAGTCTCCGCCCAGAGCGCATGAAATCCTTTGACTTTATCGTCCTCGGCGGCGGATCCGCCGGCTTCAACGCCGCGCGGGTGGCGGCCGATCTCGGCAAATCCGTCGCCATCATCGACGGCGCGCCCGCACTCGGAGGGCTCTGCATCCTCAAGGGCTGCATGCCCTCCAAGACCCTCCTTCACGTGGCGGAGCTCCTCCACCACACCCGCCACGCCGCTCCGTTTGGCCTGCGCATTTCCTCCGCCAAGGTGGACATGGCCGCGCTGCACGCCTGGAAAAAACACGTCATCGCCGACTTCGCCTCCTACCGCGAAAAGGCCATGGGGAACGCGGATCGCTTCACGCTTTTCCGCAGCCACGCCTGCTTCCTCGATCCGCACACCGTCGCCCTCGCCGACGGCACCCGGCTGCGCGGCAAACGCTTCCTCATCGCCACCGGCTCCCGCGTATCCGTGCCGGCCTCCATCCCCGGTCTGGCCGACACGCCGCACTGGACGAGCGACGAGGTGCTCGACCTCGATTTCATCCCCAAGTCCGTGATCGTGCTCGGCGGCGGCATAGTCGCCTGCGAACTCGCGCAGTTTCTTTCCCGCATCGGCGCCAAGGTCACCCTCATCCAGCGCAGCGGCCACATCCTGCGCGAACACTCGGCCGCCGCCGCCCAGGTCGTGGAGCAGGCCTTTCGCGACGAGGGCATCGACCTCCATACCGGCACGCGGATCGAGGCGGTGCGGACCGCGCGCGGCGGCGTCGAAGTCGTCTTCACCTCCGAGGGGCGCAAGGTCACGCGACGCGCGGCCCACCTCTTTAACGCGCTCGGCCGCGAACCCGCCGTCGCCGGACTCGATCTGCCCGCGGCCGGCGTAAAGCTGAACGCGCACGGCCGCATTCGCGTCAATCGCTGGCAGCAAACCTCCTGCCCGCACATCTACGCCGGCGGCGACGTGTGCGGCCCCCACGAGATCGTCCACCTCGCCGTGGCCCAGGGCGAACTCGCGGCGCGGCACGCCTTTGGCGTATCGGAGAAAAAACTACGTCCGGTCTCGGCCGTCCCCTTGGTCGGCGTCGTCTTCACCGATCCGCCCGTGGCCACCGCCGGCCTGCAGGAAGCGGATCTGATCGCGAAAAAGACGCCCTACCTCGCCGCCGCCTACCCGTTCGACGATCACGGCAAATCCATCCTCATGCGCCAGACGCGCGGATACGTGAAGGTCTTCGCCGAGCCCGCGCGGGGACGGATTCTGGGCGCGGAGATCGTCGGGCCG
>JALOTV010000414.1 GCA_025457685.1 Opitutaceae bacterium | reverse complement strand
CAGTGCTTCCACCGCCGAGCGCAGCTGCTCCACCGGCCGCCACAACGCATGCGCCAGCCAGGCCGCCGTGAGCACCGCCGCCGCCGTCACCCCCAGCACCAGCAGCCACACCCAGCGGCGATTGTCCTCCAGCCGCGCCAGAGCCGCCGCCTCGTCGAAAACCACCGCCACGATCCAGGAGGGCGACGCCAGCAGCCGGCAGGCGATCAAGCGCACCCCCGCCTCCGCCTCGACACGAAAATCGCGGGACACCACCCCGGTCTCGCCCGGCCGCACCGCCGGCTGCAGCACCGGGTCCAGCGGCGAGGTCATCCCCTGCGCGAGCGACACCTCCGCCATCTCCGGATGCGCGATCAGCACCGGATCGGCCCGCTCCGATGCCTCCATCACAAACGCGTAGCCGGTCTGGTCCGATGCCTCCTTCCGCAAAAAGGCCGACAGATCCTGCATGTCGAAATCCACGTCCCACACGCCGAGCAGCGCACCCTGCGCATCGCGCACCGGCAGCACGTGGGTCACGCCCAGTGTCTCCGGATGCCAGTCGTTGCCCTTGAAAACATAGGTCGGCGTCCAGGCCGGTCCGTCCGACGCGCGCGCCGCGGCGTAGAACGGCCGCTCGCGCGGATCGTAGCCATCCCACGGCAGCGTCTGCTGCAACACCAGTCCGTGGGGCTCCACCGCATAGATGCGGATCACCCGCTCCCCCGACGGCAGCCGCACGTATTCACGAAACCGGCACGTCGTCGCGTCCCGCCGCTCCAGAAAACCATACTCACCGGTGCTCTCCACCGCGTAGCCGAGATACGTGAAATCGCCCTGCAGCAGAAAACCCGCCGCCAGCCGACCAAACGTCGCCACGAAATCACGCGACTCCAGCCCGCCGGGCGGCGTGAGCTGGGCGCACAACCGCGCCTGCCGCTCCGCCGAGCCGATCAGATGCTGGATGCGGCTTTCCACCTGCTGGATTTTTTGCGCCAGCAGCACGCCGGCCAGCTCCTCCGCCATCTGCCGCGACTGGCGGTTGAGCAGCGCGCCCAGCAGGCCCATCGCCGCCAGCACGACACCTGTCATCCCCAGCAACACCAGCGTGCGAAACGACCAGTGACGGGGAGATGCATGCCGCGCTTGCACCCCGCATCAGTCACGCGGCGCGCCGGCTGAGTCAAGAGAGCCACCGTTGGGTTCGAGCGGGCTCCGGGCACGCTGGCCCGGAGGTAGGGCAAGGCGTCCCCGCCGAGCCGCTTCGCTCCAAGGCTCCCCGGGGACGGGTCGCCCTACCGCGCAATCACCGGGTTGGGTCAGCGACCTTTCATGCGTGAAATCAAAGCCGACTGCACGGCTCCGCATCAGCAAACCAGCGAGTCGAAATCCATGAAATCGGCCCGGAAACCGCCCGGCACGCCTTTGCACACCACGCTCACCGCATCGTGCGAATGCAGCGATTCGAGATGCGAGCAGGCGACGAGGAAATCCTTCACGCGCTTGTCGGGATTGAACGCGCCGTAAAGCAGCCGCGCCGCGTCCTCGACGAACTTCAGGTGCGCGCCGTTGAGCTCGGCGAAGGCCTGCTCGTCTTCGCGTTTCACCATGACCTGCGTCTCCGTCAGCAGCGCGCCGTCGCACAGCGCATGGATGTCCTCGATCGCGATCTTGGTGCCGGGCGCCTGTTCGAGAATCACGCGCGCCTTGCTCCGCTGCGAATGCGGCACGCCATACGAGCCGCGGTGTTCGCGCGCATGCTCCGAAAGCTCGGCCGAGCACGGGCAGGAGGACGAATAAACGAAATCGAAATGAATGAACCGCCGGTATTCGCCCGTGCGCGTCATCACGCCTTCAAACGCGACCTGATAATACTGATAGCCGCTCAGTCCGCTGCGCAGGCTCGGGCGCAGCAGGGGATAGGACGAGCGCACGATCCGGCTCATGTTGATCCCCTTCTTTTCCGCCTCGAGGGAAACGGTGCCCGTCACGCTCGATTCGAGGGTGAGGATTTCGCCGGCCTTCGTCCGGTACTTCAGTGGCAGGCGGAAATTATGCACACCCACCTGCTGCAGGGGCACGTGGGCGCCCAGGATGGCCTCGCGGGAGGCGTCCATCATGTCGGGCAGCGTCGCGCGATAGGCCGGCGTCGAACGGAAGGCGGGATCAAAACTCCGCGTCATCTTCGGCGGCAAGCCGTCGGCGGAGGGATGCAGGTACATGGATTTCTTTTTCATGGTCGTTTTTTTGGTCGTCGCGCGGGGGGACGATAACCGCGCGGATCGCGTCGCCACCGGAAGGGGCGGCGTGCGATGCTCAGAAGGGATCCGGCCCGTAGTATTCCGCAAAATTGCGCGGCGTTTCGTAGAGTTTCACACAGTAGAGCTCACCGGCGGTGATGTGCGGCTCGATCTGGTTCCAGAAGGCAATCACCAGATTTTCCGTGGAGGGGATGATGCCGCGCAGGAAGGGCACCTCGTCGTTGAGGTTGCGGTGGTCGCAGTGGTCGAGAATCGCCGTCTGGAGGATTTTTTTCAGATCGCCC
>JALOTV010000006.1 GCA_025457685.1 Opitutaceae bacterium | reverse complement strand
TACGGCGAAACGGTCGAGCGTCTCAAGGACGCGAGGGGGCGGGGGCGGACTGCCGCCGAAGTGACCTTGTTCGCCTATCCCGCCGATGGGCGCGCCTTGTCCGACCAGGAAACGCAGGGTGTCGTGAAAGTGCTGGCTGGGCGAGCCCGGGCCCTCGCCGGAGAACATCGTGTAGTCGTTGTAGTAGAGGCGGGTCGTAGGCGCGCCGGCGCGGGCGGCCTTGAACCAGTCGGCCATCGCCTCGCGGCCGAGCAGATCGAGGAGTTGGTGATGCGCGTAGGTCTCGTTGACGACGTCCCACTCGGCCAGACGTGGTCCGAGCGCGCCGGTTTGATCGGCGATGTGATCTAACATGGCGGAACCGAGCGCGGCGGGATCGGACTCCAGTGCGCGCAGCGACCGGGGCAGGTAGCGCCACGAAGGCCACACCATCACATGCCCGCGGGCCGGAATGCGGCGTTGCTCCGCCCAGTCGAGCGTGCGGGCGATCCACTGGCGTCGCTCGCGTCCCGTGGCGGTTTCCTCCGCCCACTGGGGCCACTTGAGGTCGTTTTCGAAGACGATCTTGTTAAAGTATCGCTCGACCGTTTCGCGGTAGCGCGCGTTGTCCGGCGAGTCGGCTTCGGGGCCGCCGAAGCGGGCGGCCTGCACGGCGGTGCCGAAGCCAAAGGCGTGACGCCGCATGCGCACCTCGACGCGGGCGCCGCGCACGGGGCGACCTTGGGTATCGAGCACGCGGACCACGAGATCGGCTTTGCGGAGTTGATCGATGCGCGCGGCGGCGGCCGCTCGCCAAGGATGATCCGGCGCGGAGCCCTCGTAGGAGGTGTCGGTGCGCGGAAGCGATTCCGGGGCGACGTCCGAGCCGTGGTTGAGCAAGGCAAGGCCGCCGATCTCGAGCGATTGGGGATTGTAGCCGAGACGCAGGGTGAGTTGCAGCTCACCAGTCTGCGCGTCGCGGTCGGCGACGAAGGGAATGGCGATCCTCGTCCATTCAGGGCCGACGGATAACGCACGTTCGAGGAGTTTTTCGTGCGGTTTGGCCGATCGCTCGACGATGAGTTCGAGGAGGGCTTCGCCGGTTTCCTGACGGGTGAACAGACGGCGCGCGGTAAAGCCCACCCAAAGCGTGTCCCCCTTGGCAACGGGAGCGATGGTGCGGACGCCAAGTTGCACGTCCCAGGGGTAGGCGGGCCGCGCTAGCGTCTCGGCGGAGACGGCTTCGCTGAATGTCTGGCCTGTCACGGAGACGATGCCGAAACGCCCGAGCTCGGCAACGCGGGGCCCGGACGGCGTGAGGCTCTGGGGCCCGGGAGGCAGCAAGGCGGTCACCGCGCCAAAGCCCGCGGAGCTTGCCTGGCTCAGCGCGCCTATTGTCCAGATGACGAAGCAAAGTGAGAAACGCATGCGAAGTGCTCAGGGATTAAGGACACGGGTCACGCTGGCACCCGCCTGCTGGCCGTCGGGGAGGATAAACTCGGCGCGGGCGGCACCGAGGCGCAGACGCAGCGCAGCAGCGGACTGGGCGGGATCGGCTACCGTGACGCTGATCGAGCCGGAATCGTCCCAAGTGAGCAGCACGGCGCAGGCCGCATCCACGGACAGCCGGCCGAAGCGGCCAAACTCGAGTTCACCCGGCGCATAGAAAACCACGCCCGCCGTGCGCGATGCCGCGTGCGCGACGGCCTGGACCTCGGACGAGTTGGCGAGTATGCGGACACTCTCACGTCGTGAGGTGATCTGATCGGCGTTAGTCGTGGACGCGGGGGCGATGAGGTAGGCGTAGGCCGCGTCACGCGGGCCGGCACCGTGATCAAGCCATGCGGTGAAAAGTTCGGCGCGTATGGGCGCATCGGAGAGGTTTTGGTGGATGGCGCGCCAAGAGGATTCACGTTCGTCGGACTCGTGGCGGAGTGCGGTCCCGTCGAGTGTGGCGTAGAGCAGTCCGTCGTGGTGCAGCCAGGTCGAGTCTGGCGCGACCGTGAGAGCACCGCGCAGCAGCGCCTGGTTCAGCGTGGTGACGACCGGCTGGTTTTCTGGATCGGAGATGCCCGCGCCCAGCGCGACCAAGCCGGCGTCGGAGAGGAACCACGCCTTTCGGGCGCTCAGGCCATCGCGCTCAAAATCAAACGCGACCATGGCCGAGCGACCATCGGTGGCGGCGCCGGCAAAGGCACGCGAACCGTTTTCGCGGCGGGCGGTGGCGGGTTTCAGCAGCGGGGCTTGGCGGGAGGTGGTGCCGGGGATGCGTTGCCAATTCCAGAAGGGAAACACGGCGGCGTATTCGCCCCCGCGCGTCATGAGGGCGGTGGCGCCGTCGGCGAGGTGATGCGCGAAGAGGTTTTCGGGACCGTTGAAGTCGGTGTTGGCGAGCCGCGAGGAGAAGGAACGCACAGACGCATAAAAGCCCGGCCGGTGAAACGCGGTAAAATCGGCGCGCCAGAAGTGACGTGCGCCGACCAGCGCGGGGGCATCGGGTGTCTCGCGCACGCGGGCCGCGAGGGCGCGCAGCTCTTCCGCGCGGGCAGGGAGCGGGGCGAGGGCGAGAAGCGTCTCGGCCGCGACCGCCTGGTAAGTGCCGAGGCCGCGGCCAACGCGCGCGATCTCGCGGCCCCGGGCGCCCCAGTCCTGCCATGGGCCGAGGCCCATCCACTGCGAGCCATCGAGCAGGAAGGATTCCAGCAGGGCGATGCGCTCGGGCGGCAAGGCGAAGCGCGTGCCGGAGAGCAATCGAGCGAGACGAGTGGCATCCACCGCGAAGGAGGCGCCGTAGCCATGGTTGTAGAGGCAGCGCCGGTGCTGCAGCAGGCTCATGTCGGCCTGCACGCCCTCCGCGCCGGGCGCGACGACTCTGATCTCCTGCGCGATGCGACCGTAGGCGCGCGCGACGAGATCGGCGTCGCCCGCGATCAGACCGCGCAGGGCGTTGATCTCGGCGAGCCAGACGAGGTTTTGCGATTCGGCCTGGATCTTGGCGCGGGCGAGGATGCGGAGGCCTTGTTCGCGCTCTCGCGGGGTGAGTTCGTCGCGGAGCAGGAGCAGGCCGGGTGCGAGGGCGCGCGGCACGCCGATCTCGTTATACCACCAGTTGTGATTGGTGAAATCGCGCGCGAACCAGAACTCCCAAGCCCGGCCAATGGCTGCGCGCAAGGCGGGATCACGCGCCAGCGGCGAATCGGGCGCGCGCCACGCTTTGGCGAGCAAGGTGGCGCGTTCGGCGTGGATGAGCTGGGGCCAGTTGGTGCCCTCGCGGTTGGCGTAGTCGAGGTCGGGCCAGGCGCCATCTTCGCGCAGCGCGGCGAGCTGGGTGCGGGCCGCGTCGATATCCACCCGGGCCAGCCAGTCTTCCTCCAAGCGAGCACGCACCGCATCGAGGTCGTTTTGCCAGGCGCCGAACACCCCCGCCGCGAGACTCAAAAACAGCACGAAAAAACGAAGCGAAGGAGGGGGAAACATGGGGCGCGGGGATAGTCGCCATGCCACGGCGAAGTCGGCAAGGGACGCGGCGCTATACGTTATAGCCAAGTGATCGGAGAATGGCCTCAAAACCACGCGAGCTCTCGCGCAGGCTCATCGCATGCAACCCGAAGCCCCTGCGCAGCCCGCCTTCCGCGATCCCGATCAGCCCCTGGATAAGCGGGTCGATGATCTGATCGCGCGGCTCACGAACGAAGAGAAGATCTCCCAGATGCTGCACGCCTGCGCGCCGATACCGCGGCTGGGGATTCCGGCCTACGACCACTGGAACGAGGGCCTGCACGGAGTGGGCCGAAACGGATGCGCCACGGTTTTTCCCCAGGTGATCGGCCTGGCCGCGACATGGGATGCCGCACTGGTGAAACGCCTGGCCACGGCGATCTCCGACGAGGCCCGGGCCAAGCATCACGCGGCCCTGCGCCGCCAGGGCGAAACGGCGCAATACCAGGGGCTCACCTTCTGGTCGCCCAACATCAACATCTTCCGCGACCCGCGGTGGGGACGCGGCCAGGAGACCTGGGGCGAGGACCCGGTGCTGACCGGCGCGCTCGCGAGCGCGTTTGTCGCGGGCATGCAGGGTGACGATCCGCATCAGCTCAAGACGGCGGCGTGCGCGAAACACTTCGCGGTGCACTCCGGCCCGGAAAAAGACCGTCACTCCTTCGATGCGGTGGTGAGTGCGCATGACCTGTGGGACACCTACCTGCCGGCCTTTGAACAACTCGTTCGCGAGGCGAAGGTGGAGATCGTGATGGGGGCCTATAATCGCACGCTCGGCGAACCGTGCTGCGCGAGCCGCTTTCTGCTGATCGACATCTTGCGCGAGCGCTGGGGTTTCTCAGGGCACGTCGTGTCGGATTGCTGGGCGCTGAGCGACATCCACAACCACCACCGCGTGACCTCCGATCCGGTGGAGACGGCGGCGCTGGCCCTGAAGCGCGGCTGCGACCTATCGTGCGGCTGCACCTTTGATTTGTTGGGCGAGGCCCTGTCGCGGGGACTCATCGCGGAGGCGGACCTCGATCGAGGCCTTGCTCGCCACCTGCGCACGCGATTCAGGCTCGGGCTCTTTGATCCGCCGGATCTGGGGCCTTGGAGCACCCTGCCGGAGAAGGTGGTGGGTTGCGCGCGGCACGCGCGATTGGCGTATGAGGCTGCGCTCCGTTCGTGCGTATTGCTCAAGAATCGCGCCGGCATCCTGCCCCTGCGCACCGATCTGCGCAGTGTGTATATCACCGGGCCGATGGCGTCGTCGTTTGAGGCCTTGCTGGGCAATTACCACGGCGTGCCGGCGCGTGGAGTCACGCTGCTCGAGGGACTGGTAGCGGCGCTGCCCGAGGGCGTGCGGGTGGACTACCGCCCGGGATGTCTGGCGGCGGATGCGAAGCGCAATGAACTGCAATGGGCGGAGTTTGAGGCCGCGCGGTGCGACGTCACCATCGCGTGCCTGGGCCTGACCGCCCTGCTGGAGGGCGAGGAAGGAGACGCGATCTCCAGCGGCTCGCGCGGCGACCGGGAGGACGTGTTGCTGCCCGCCGTGCAGCTCGAGTTCCTGAAGCGGTTGCTGGATCGTGGCGCGAAAGTCGTGGTGGTGCTGACCGGCGGCTCGGCGATGTCGCTGGGCGATCTCACCGAACGCGTGGAGGCGATTTTGTGGGCCGGTTACCCCGGGCAGGAAGGAGGGCGGGCGGTGGCGGATCTCTTGCTCGGCCGCGCAAGCCCGTCGGGGCGTTTGCCGGTCACGTTCTACAAGCGCATCCGGGATCTGCCCCCATTCGAGGACTACTCGATGCGCGGACGCACGCACCGCTGGTTCGAGGGCGAGCCCGAGTTTCCGTTCGGTTTTGGGCTTGGCTACGCTCGGGTGCGTTATGGCGCGGCACGCATCCCCGCACGGGTAAACGCCGATTCGGCGCTAAGGGTATCGGTGGAGGTCACCAACGAGGGCACCTGCGCGGTCGAGGAGGTCGTGCAGGTGTATCTAGCCGATTACAGAATGCCGGATGGCGACATGGGGCCGGTGCCGCGCGAGACCCTCGTGGCTTGGCGACGCATCCGGCTCGCGCCCGGCAAAAGCCGGCGCGTGGTTTTCACGATTCCGCCCAGTATCCGGAAACTGGTGACACCGGAGGGGGCGCGCCAGCGGATACCGGAGTCGTTTGATGTGGTGATCGGCGCGGCGTCGCCGCATCCGCGCGCGGTGGAATTGGGCGCGCCGGAGCCTGTGCGCGGACGAGTGGCGATCAAGCCAGTCGGTGGTTTTGCAAAAGGCCGAGCAGTTCGTGGTCGAGCCTGAGGCCGTGCCAATCGCGCGTCGGTGCGTCGGCGCGGCCGTTATCCAGCACGCCGAAGGAGCCGTGAAAATTCCACAGGGCGAAGCCGATGCCGCGTTCGCCCAGCACCCCGAGCAAATCGTCCAGCCAGGCGAGGAATACGCGATGCGGGGTGGCGTTGTGCGCGCCCAGTTCGCCGCAATGCACCCCGACTCCGGCGTCGCGGAGCGCGAACCATGGTTCGTAGAACGCCTCGAGCGCGGCGCGATCCCAACGACGTCCGGTGGTGTCGAGCATGGGCCAGGCGGGCGGTAGACGGTGGTCGCCGCCCCACCAGGCGCGGTGGTGGGTGAGTTCGTGCGGGGCGTAGCCCCGGCAACTTTGCACGAGCCCGAGATCCACAAGGTCGGGGCAGGGCGAGTTGCCGGCGTCGAGACCATCGATGACGATGAGGCGATCGGGACTGATGGCGCGAATGGCGGCCACGGTGGCGCGCACCACCTTGGCATAGGCGGCGGGGGCGCAGCGGGCGGGCTCGTTGACAAGATCGAAGGAAAGGGCGTTCGCCGAAACACCGACATAACGCCTCGCGATAAAGCTCCAGTGGGCGACGAAGTGACGCAGGGCCTCGGCGTCGCGCCAGAGATCGAAGGGCTCGGGCGCCATGAAGTCGTCGCGCAGGCCCTGGTTAATGCAAAAGCCAGGGACGTGGTGGAGGTTGAGGGACAAATGAAGCCCGCAGCGGAGGGCGTGATCAACGGCGGCGTCTATCGGCGCGAAGGCGGCCTCGTCGATCTCGAGCGGCGACTCGGGCCGGCTCCAGTAACGGTAGGAGAGAGGCAGGCGCACAAAGTTGAACCCCCAGTCGGCGATCCAGCGAAAGTGGTCGGGCTGGAAACGACCGAGGCCTGAGCGCGTCATCTCGGGCCAGCGCGGATCATGCGGGAGCACGAACATTTCAGGCAGGTTGAAGCCGCGCCAGGCGGGCGAGGCGTTCGTGCGTGGCACGGTGGTGTTCATTGACGGGGTTGGGTGGTGAGAAGCCTTATTCCGGTGCCTGGTAGCGATCGGGGCCTCCCAGACGGCGGAAGCCGCGCCAGACGAGGAGCAGCACGCCGAAGGCGGCGAGGCCCAGCGCTCCGCTGAAGAGGAACGTGTGCCGGTAAACGTGTCCGCTCAGATCGAGGTATTTGCCGAGCAGCGGAGGCATGAGCATGTAGCCGAAGGCGCTGATGATGCCGGCGGCGGAGGCGAATTGGGCAAATTTCAGACGTGGAAAAAGCCGCTGCCCGATGGAGGCGGTGCCGGTGTTGTAGATGCCCTGGATGACGCCATGCGCGACGAGCATGACCGAGAAGGTGCGGGCGTCATCGGTGGCGATGCCGGCCCACAGCATGACCACCCCGTAGAGCAGCATAGAGAGGATGCCGAGACGCAGCGGATGGTAGCGGTCGGCGAGCGCGCCGAGGAACCAAGTGAGGGCCAGCGAACAGGCGAAGGTGATGCCGATTAGGCGTCCGTATGCGTCCATTTCCAAACCGATGCTTTTGGCGTAGAACACGCTGAAGGCATTCACCGGTCCGCCCGAAAGCGTGCCGAGCATGAGAGCGAGAAAGACCAAGAGGTAGTAGCGGTTGGTGAAGCACTCGCGCAAATAGTCGCGCGCGGTGCCGAGGCTGCGGACCAGAGGGTTGCCCGGCTCCAGCGGCGGCGGAGGCGGATAGTCTCCCTCTTTCACCTTCAGGCACATCAAGGAAAACCCGATGCCGTAGAGCGCGCTCAGACCGAGAAAGATGTAGAAGTAGTGGGTCTCGGCGTAGCCGATCAGCCAGAAGTTGAAAATCATGCCCGCGATCAGGCTGACGGCGCGGAAGAGACCGAAGAACCGGCCTATGACCTCCACGGGGACGACGTCGTTGATGAGGCCGCCGAAGACGGCCTGCGCGATGGTCTGAAAAATTTCGAAGGTGCAGAAAAAGAACCCGAAGACGAAGAGGCGGCATTCGGTTTCACCCGGCGAGGAAGCGCCGAGGGACGTGTGCAGCATCTCCCCGAGGGGCGCGGTGAAGGCGAGTCCGGCGAGGGAAAGCGCGATGATGGGCGTCGGGATGAGAAGGTAGGGTATACGCCGGCCCCAGCGGCCGCGGTGGCGATCGGACCGCACGCTGATGACAGGCCCGAGAATGAGGCCTATCGCGGCGGGGACGGAGCCGATGAGCAGGCCGACGAGAAAGTCGGATGCACCGAATTGCCTCAGCATGAGCTGGGCAACCGGCCCTATTGCGCGATCCTTCATGTTCCACGCGAAATCACCCCAGAGCAGCCACGCGAAAAGGGCCGCGAGTCCGGCGCCGGTGTAGACCAGCGTGCCGGTTCGCCAGAGGCGCGGTCCGGTCGGAGGAGAGGCAAGGGGAACGGATGATCCGGAAGCGTCGGGCGGGGTCATAAGGGTAAACGAAAAGGGATGCGTCTTGCGGACGGGCTGCGGATCAACCGCTCACTCCCGGGCCGGCCGGCGCGAGAAACACTTCCCTGAGGGCGTGCCACACGGGTTTGGGCTGGTGGTCGAAGTCGATGATCGAGGTGTTGGCCGGGCAGGGGAAGCAGTCGTGCCCCATCCACACCATAAAGCCGCCGCAGCGGGGGAAGCGGTTTTTCGAACAACGCGCCGCGTGGGCGAGGCCCTCGGCTTGTTCGAGGCGGGTGTGCTCCACGTAGGCGGCGAGGGCCTCGTCGGGTGGCAGGTGGGCGAAGCGCGAAGTGAGCCTGGCGTCCTGGGTCCACCAACTCGCGCTGTGCTTCCAGATCGGCGTAGTTGGCGGCCAGAGCGGCGCGCCGGCGGCATGGCGGTGCAGCAGGTCGAGCGAGTTTGCCGAGGCGAGGCCGGTCTCGGAGCGCAGCGTGCTGTCGTCGTTTTCCCAATACGTTTCCCAGTCGGCGTAAGTAGGGAAATCGCCAAAGCCCCACGGCCCGTGGACGTGGTGGTGGAGACCTTTGCCAAAGTTTTCGCGCTTGGCATAGAACAGCGGTCCCGACGGCGACGTGGGCAGGAAGCGGCGGCCGGGGTCTTCGCGAGTGACGACGGAGCCGAGCACGGCGAGGCAAGGATCGGACAAATCGCAGGGGCGAGAGGCGAAGTGCTTTTCGTGTTCGAGTCCGTCCTGGAGTTCGTTGCCTCCGCACCAAAGCAGGAGCGAGGCGTGGTGGCGGCGGGCGCGGATGAAGTGGCGCGCGATGTCGCGCAGTTCGGTCACCACGGCGGGCGCGTGGGGCGGCTGGTTGTCGAGTCCCGAGGAGGAGAGCGGAAACTCCTGCCAGACGAGCAGTCCGGCGCGATCGCACTCGTCATAGAACTCGGGCGCCTCGAGGAAGGCCCCGCCCCAGACGCGGAGAAGGTTGCAGCCCATGTCGCGGTAGAGGCCGACCAGACGCGCATACTCGGCGGGCGTGGTATCCTGATAGGCGAGCCGGATCGGCGTCCAGTTGACGCCTTGGAGAAAGATGGGGCGTCCGTTGACCACGCAAAGCCACGGCAGGGCGTCGGCGGGCGCGCCGGGATTGTGCCGCCACTCGACGTGTTTAAAGCCTAGCGTGCGCGTAAAGCGCCGCACCTCCGCGCCTGAAGCGTCGCGAACGATGACGGCGAGTTCGTGGAGCGCTTGCTCGCCCTCGCCGCGCGGCCACCAGAGGGCAGGGCGGGGAACGTCGAGGCGCAGGATGTTGGCGCCGGCGGCAAGCGTGATGGGTCGGGGACTGACCGAGCCGGCAACGGTTAGTTCGACGGTGAGCGGAAGCGTGGCCGCCTCCGCTTCGAGCCGGACCTCGATTTCGCCCTTGGACAAATCCGCCGAGACCGAGGCGGAGCAGGAGATAAGGGAGACCGAGCGCTCGTGATCGGTTTCCAGGCGCAGCGCGCCCCATGCCCCGAGCGGGACGAGGCGCGGGCACCAATCCCAGGAGAAATTATAGCGCGGCTTGAGAAACGTGGTGTCGGAACTGTAGCCGATCTGGCCATAGGCCTCTGGCGGGCAGTCGAAGACCAGCCCGAGGGTGAGGGATGCGCCCGCATCCAACGTGGCTATTGCGGTGGTGAGCTCGATCGCGGCGGGTTGGTGGGGTCCGGAAAACGTGCCGGTGATTTTTCCGTTCACCAGCACCCAGCCCGAGTAGTCGAGGGAGTCGGCATGAAGAAAAACACGGCGTTCGGCGCGAAGCGTGGCGATCTGCTCGGCGGAGAGCGTGCAGGTGAAAACCCAGTGGCGGTGTTCCACCCACTCGACCTCGCGCGAGGCGAAACCGATGTGCCAATCGGTCAACAGGCCGTTGTCGCGCAAATTCTGTTGGACCGAGCCGGGCAGACGGGCGGGCATGGCGGCGATGTCTGCTTCGAGCCAGAATGTGGTCTCGACTGAGCGCGCGTGTTTCCACGCGTAGGGACGCCAGCCGGAAAGCTGCCAGGGCAAAGAGGTGAGATCGAGGGACATGTTGTGAGGCGGGCGGGTCGCCCCGCGCTTATCAAGCGCGCGAAAGCAAACGCACGCCATCAGGCGTAGCCTACCGCGTCATGGTTATACGGTAAACCAAGGCGCGTATGGAGGGTATGCGGGCTTGGCTCTGAAAACACGGGCCCCCGTGCAAACCAGTCCGTGGTTTACAGATAAGGCCTTGTGCGGGCTTATCTGTAAAGTCGCCGACTCATTGCCGGTGAGCGATCCCGCTTCGTTGGATGCGGTCATGCGCAAGGCATGCTCATTGTCGTTCTTTGTATCCTGGATGTGTCTCGCCGCGATGCCGTCCGAAGCGGCTCCGATCGCGGTGGTCGCGACCGGAACTCCCACGCCGGAACGAGTCCGGGAAATCGCCGCCTGGCTGCCTGAGCGTCCTTCGGGCATCGGACCGGTGGCGGCGGAGCGCGAGGCCTGGCTCGCGGCGGCGCAGGCGTCGGGCTTTTCTGGTGCGGTGACGGCGGCGGAGGTGGAGTTGGCGCGCAGCATGGGCGCGTGGGACGACGAGCTCTACCTTGAGTTTTCACGCAACGGCGAGCGGGCGCGCGGCGAGGAGATGATCCGGGCGCGCGGGCGTCGCCTCATGCGTCTGATGTGGGGCGAGCTTGTGGAGAACCGGGGGCGTTTCGTTCCGGCGATCGAGGAGACTTTGCGGGAGTTGATCCGGCAGCGCAGCTGGGTGCTGCCCGCGCACGACGGGAAGCTGCTCAATTTCAACGGACGGCCCAACGTGGATCTGGTGAGCGCGACGGATTCGTTTCAATACGCGCAAGTGCTGCATCTGCTCGGGGACAAGCTGGACGAGGGCCTGCGTCGCGAGGTGGCGGCGGAGGTGGAGCGCCGGGTTTTGGCGCCGGTGCGGCGCATGGTGGCGGGTGAGGACACGGGCGGGGTGGATTGGCTGAGGCGCACCCATAACTGGAACGCGGTCTGCCTGGCGGGGGTGACCGGGGCGGCCTTGGGGGTGGTCGAATCGCGCGAGGAGCGGGCGTGGTTTGTGGCGGTTGCCGAACTCTACGGGGTGAACTACCTAGCGGGTTTCACCAGCGACGGCTACTGCAGCGAGGGCGTTGGTTACTACAACTACGGCTTCGGCTATTTCATCGCGCTGCGGCATTCGCTTTATGCGGCGACCGGCGGGAGGCTGGATTTGTTCGCCGATCCCGTGACTCGGGAAGTCGCGCGCTATGCGGATCGCATGGAGATGCTGCCCGGCGTGTTCGCGGCGTTTTCCGACTGCAAGTTCGACCAGCGCCCGAGGGCGCAATGGGCGGAGTATGCGCGCCGTGCGTTGGGCACGGGGGCCGCGCGGCTGGGCCCGGAGGAGTTGATTCGTCCGGACAACATGGTGTTTACGCCGCTGTTGCTCGAACTGGCGCTTCGCCCCGATACGCCGGCGGTGGCGGCGGAGGCGTCTGATTTCGAGCCGCGCTCGTGGTTCCCCGACGCGCAAGTGCTGGTGCTGCGTCCGGCGGAGACGCGGGGTGGTCTGGCGCTGACGATCAAGGGCGGTCACAACGAAGAGCATCACAACCACAACGACGTGGGCTCTTACGCGGTGGGGCGCGGCGCGCGCGTGGTGGCGGGCGAGGCCGGCGGGCCGCACGTTTACAACCGCGCGATGTTCGGGCCCCGGCGTTATCTCGATTTCAAGAGCCTCTCGTCGCATGGGCATCCGGTGCCGAAGGTGGACGGGCGCGATCAGGCGACGGGACGAAAGGCGGCGGCGCGGGCCGGGGCGCCTGTCCCCACGCCTCGCGGCGAGCGCTGGGTGCTCGACATCTCGGACGCCTATGGAATCGAGGGCGTCGAGGTCTGGCGCGAAGTGGACTATCGGCGCGAGGGCACGGGCGAGGCGAAGATCACGGATCTGTTGCGCGCGGACCGACCGGTGCGCTTCGAGACGGCGCTGGTGGCTCCGGGGGCGTGGGAAAGAACGGGGCCGGACTTGATCCGCTTCGGCACGGGCGATGAAGCGGTGACGGCGCGCATCGACACCGGTGGCCGGGCGTTTGATCTCACGGTCGAGACCATCGAGGAGAACGCGCCGGCCTACACCCGACTGGGGGTGGTCTTGCGAGAGCCGGCCCGCGAAGCGCGAGTGAGCGTGACCTATGCGCCGGCGCTGTGACCCAAGGAGCGAATTTCCCCATGCTGACCAGACATCCCGCGAATCCTGTTTTGAAGCACACCGACTGTCCCTTTCCGGCGACAACGGTGTTTAACGCCGGCGTGGCGCGGCATGAAGGGCGCTACGTGATGTTGTTTCGCAACGACTACGGGCGCTGGGGCGACCCGAACTTCGACGGCACGAATCTCGGTCTCGCGACGAGCGCGGATGGCATCACCTGGGACGTCGCGGCGAAGCCGGTGCTCGACACCGAGCGGGCGCGGGCGGGCCTGGCGCATCTCGTGGATTCGCGGTTCGGGCCGGAGGAGATCCGGCGCGTGTATGATCCGCGCATCACGGTGATCGAGGGCCGCCCGCACGTGTGTTTTGCGGTGGATACCCGTCACGGCATACTCGGCGGCGTGGCGGTGACGGATGATTTTTCGCGCTACGAGTTTCTCTGCCTGAGCGCGCCGGATAATCGCAACATGGTGCTGTTTCCGGAGCGCTTCGGCGGGCGTTACCTTCGGCTCGAGCGACCGTTTCCCATTTACGGGCGCGGCGCGCCGGAGGCGTTTGACCTCTGGGCGAGTTACTCGCCGGATCTCCGGCACTGGGGGGAGACGCGGCTGGTTCTCGGCAGCGAGGAGCTGCCTTTCGTGAACAACAAGATCGGGCCGGCGGTTCCGCCTGTGCGGACATCACGCGGCTGGCTGGCGCCGATCCACGCGGTGTTCAAGGACCCCGCGCGCCGTTTGCACGGCTGGGAAGCGAATCCATGGACCAAGACCTACTACGCGGGCCTCATGTTGCTGGATTTGGAGGACCCGCGGCGGGTGATCGGTTTGATGCGGCGGCCGCTGCTCGCGCCCGAGGCTATCTATGAACGCGAGGGGTTTCGCGGCGACGTGATTTTTCCCTGCGGATTCGTGGTCGAGGACAGCGGCGAGGCGCGGCTCTACTACGGTGCCGCCGACACCTGTGTGGCGCTGGCGACGGGGCATGTGGACGAGCTCGTGGCTGCGTGCGAGCCGTTGCCGTCGCGTTGAGCGGAGTTCATGGCGCCAAGGTGGCGCGGAGCCGCCAAAAGGTGGACCCCTCCGCGCCACGGACGGCCGGTAGCGCAAGCGCTCGGCGTCCGTCTGGCAGTGTGGTGATGTGCGCGGGAATGAGTGGCATCGCGGACCAGTTTATCAAGTCGCGTGATCGTTCGATACGCAGGCCGAGGCCGGGGGGAAGCGAGGCGGCGAGGACGAGGGAAAGCCTATCCCCAGCCGGATCGTAGAGAAGCGGCGGCCGTGAGTCGGGCACGCCAAGCGGACGGCCGAGGATCATTTTCACGAGGTTGGGGACGCCGTCGGCATCGGCCTGTGAAGCGGGTCCGGACTGGGAGGGCGGTAGGTGGGGGAATTGCGCGGCCCAGTATTCATAACGTGCGAGGCCGGGGATGACCGTGACGTCGATGCGCGGGCGGAGCGAGGCGGCGCTCTGCTCGCGGCTGTGGTAGGAGAGGATGCTGACGTCGGGTTGGGAGAGGACGGTGAGGCCGAGGTCGAGGGGTAGGCCGGCGGTGTGTGCGCTCAGGAAGCGCGCGCCGAGCGGGATTGTGTCCACGAGACCAGGGGAAGGGAGGTAACGGTAAAAGGGCGTGCCGAACGCGGGGCTGTTGTTCCACGTCACGGTGCTCTCCTGCCAAGTGGAGGAGTCGGGGGTGTGCACGCCGAGTTCCCAGCCTGAGTAGGTGGCGAGTGGGGCTTGCGCGGTGAGCACCAAGTTCGCATCGAGCGGGATGTCGCCGGCGGGCAAGGCGACGGGGAAACACAGCAGCGCGTGGCGCGTGGTCGAGGCGGAGGTGGCACGCTTCAGGCGGAGGCGCGTTTCGGAGCCGTAGTTGGTGTTGGCCGGAGTGCCGCCCTCGATGTAGGTGTCGGCTGCGGGGGAAATCTGCCGAATCACGGTGCTTTCCGAAGGCGAGGCGTCGAGGCTGAGGAGTTGGCTGTTTTGCAGACCGCCGCCTGTGGTGGTCAGGGTAAGCGGCCATACGCCGCTGTCGGGCACGGTCGCACGCACGCCGCCATTTGGCAGGGCGACAAGCGCGACACCTGGTCTGGCCGAGGACCAAACCGGCGCGACCTGCGCGGCGGGAACGGGCGTGTCGGCGAGGCTAAAACCGAGTGGCGTGATGTCCACGGTGTCGGCGGGGAAGGGCAGGCTAATCGTGGTGGCGGCCAGGCGGGCGGCGGGACCGAGGCGGCGCAAAAGCTGGTCCTGATAAAGCGAGAAAGGCGCGAGGGTTTCGCCGAGTCCCACGCCCTCGACGTGATCGACGGGGTGGAGCGCGGCCGCGACCGCCGAGGTTGTGGGCGTGTTCACGTGCGAGCGGAGGCCGCGGGTGCCGACGATGTAGCCGTGGCGGGCCTGCTCTGAGATGACTACGGGGTCGGTGCCGGCATCGATGCCCTCGGTGTTCCAGAACACGCTGTGGGCGGCCGTGAGGCCCGGGCTGGGGACGGCCCCGGTGTCGCGGTATTTGGCCTCCCACCAACTGCGATCTGCCGAGCATACATCGATGAGGTTGGACTGGCTGAAGTTGCCGTGATGATCGCTGGCGCGTCCGTTGACGAGCTGGGTGCCGGTGGCACCGGTGGAGCGGCCGGTGAGGGCGTCGAGGCAGGCGTGGAAGACGTTTCCGCTGGCCTGCATGCCGGTGACCATTAAGCCGTGGCGCGACCAGCGGGCCTCGCTGCGCGCGACGAGACATTCGGAGGCGTTGATCAGGCGGAACATGTAGCCGTTGCCGCCGCCGCCGCCGTATTGAGGGCGTTGAAATTTGCAGTCGTCGATGGTGGCGCGGGTGCTGTCGCGCACGGAGACGCCGCCGCTGAGCACGTGGGCGGTGGAGGTGTTGGCGGCGGGCTGGAAGCTGGACACGCGGCGCACCCAGACATCGCGGGCGCGCTCGATCATGATGGTGAATGCGCTGGCGACGTCGTAGGCGGGCTTGGTGGGATCGTCGTAGTCAAGATTGCCCCATTCTTGACCGGGATGCTGGGTCTCGCCGATGGAGAAGTCCTCCAGGCCGACCTCGGATATCGGGCGGGCGGAAAGCCGGTGGACGCGGGCGTTGTCGCGAGTTTTCAGCGCGTAGCGTATCGGAATATCCACTACAAGGGATGACGTCGGCAGGTCCACCGCGACGATCTCGCGCAGATAGGCTAGACCGCCTAGGGCGGCGCCGTGGCCGATCCAGTCGGGAAAGCTGTGCTCCTGCGCCCAGGCATCGGTGAGATCGGCGCGGAGGACGACGAGATCGCCGGCAGAGAAGGGCGAGACGTCGGCGACGGGAATAACGCGGGTGGGGCGCAGGAGGTCGGCGGAGATGGCGATCCTGTGGCTGCCTTCGGCCAGGGGACGGGCGTCGGAAGGACCGCGAACGCGGATCACCGACTTGAAGCGCATGCCGGTGAAGGTGGTGTTGAGCAGAAAAGTGCGACCGCGCCCCGCGCCGCGAAGGATGACGCCGGAGCGGGTGATGAGCAGCGCCTCGTTGGCGCTGGCGGGCACGCTTAGCCGGTAGGTGCCTTCGGGCAGGTAAACGACGCCGCCGCCCTGCAGGCCGACCGTATTGATGGCACTCTGAATGGCGGCGGTGGCGTCGATCTGGCCCGTGGCGTCGGCAAGATAAGGCGATTGCGTGACGTCCACCAAAGGCGTGGCGGGGCGGGGCAATGCGGCGGCGCCGGAGCGGTAGCCGGCATAGGAAAAATCCTGGATGAGTTTGTCGGAGTCGAAGCGCGCGGCCTCGGCGACGGCGGGGCTCCAGTTGTCCGGGTAGAGCATAGAGCGCCAGGCCGGAGCGTCGTCGGCCAACGCGAGGAGCGGCCCCAGGGTAAGGAGGATGGAGATAAGACGGATCAAGGACGGCGGATGATTAGCGGGGCAAGTGCCGCCGCAGTCGTCGCGGCGGAGGTCGCCGCACGGGCAGGAACGGACAGGTGTGGCGTTAGGCCCTTTTTAACGGGCGAAAAAATGCCCGAAGCACGGCGGGCTTCGGGCGAGGTGGTGAGCGATCGGTTGCGACCGCACCAGCGAGTGCTTAGCGGCGGCGACGAAGGCCGACGACGCCGAAGGCGGCGAACCCGGCGAGCACGGCAAAGGCGGAAGGCTCGGGTATCGCCGAAAAGTCGCTGACGGCGATGTTGTCCACGGTGAAGTCCAAGCTGATGTTCGCGTTCGACGTGCCCGTGCCGAAGCTGAAGCGGCCGAAGCCCGTGGTGTTGGCGTTGGCGAAGTTAAACTGGGTGGTGGGCACTGAGCTGATGGTCAGCGAAACCAGCGACTCGTTTGCGAAGACGGAGTATTTGCCATTCGCGAGGCTACGAACCACTCCATCGGGTCCGGTGTAGTCCACGGCGGTCGATCCGGCATTGGCAAAGATCGAGAAGTTCACGCCCGAATCTCCGTAATCAAGCGACGATGCGGAGGTTTGTCCGCCCGCGATGAGGCGCCCGCCGCGCGTGAGGCGGAAATCCACGGTGCGTGCCGAGGTGGTGCTGAAAAAGTAGCCGCCGGTGTTTGTGTTGAACGAGCCGAGCCCGATTTGGAACACGGTGCTGTCGGCGGCCAGAAAGTCATTGAGCCGGACACTGAAATCGAAGCGTGCGGTGGTGATGTTGGATTCGGCGTTGGCGACGAAATTATGCTCGGCCACCGGACGGCCGGTGGTGCTGGAATCGACGAACCGAAGCGCCTTGCCGCCGTTGAAGTCGATCACAGTGGCGCTTGTGTTGGCGGGGGCGATTTGGGCGGTGAAAACATTGGGACCAGTCGGCAGCGCGCCCAAGCTCAGGGCGTCAAAATTTTGCGTGTAGAGCGACGACGCTTGAAGCGGGATGGCGGCAAAGAGGAGGGGGAGTGCGAAGAGGGGAGTATGGGCTTTTTTCATGGGGTTGCTTGCAGGGTGGAAGACAGGTTGTCGGGGTATATTAGGGAGTGGGTGAGAAGCCTTCGTAGAGACCTCGATTCATGGCCTTTAAGTCCGAGAAGCTCGCGGCACGGACGGAGGCGTCCATGTAGGCGATATTCATCCGTTCGCCGTGGCGTAGATGCAGGTGCACGGCGGATCCTGCGTCAGCCTGAGAGGTGTCGGCGCTAAACGTCGTCCAGTTGAGGTTGGACTGGCTGCCGGTGCCGGTCGCGGTGCTCGGCTTAGATTCGATGAGAATGGGAATACGAGAGCGGAAGTCCGCAGAGATCGTCGCGAGTGGACGTGCGATCGTGCCGGTCAGGCCGTTGTTCGGTCCGGTGCGCCAGAGCAGAGCGGCGGTCGCGCTGCATGAGCGAACGAGATCGGTGCCGGTCAGGCCGTTGAAGTTGGCGCTCGGGCAGACGAAGATGGGGTGTTCGCGCGCATTGACCGAGGCACCCTGCAACGGGAGGTAGGCGCGCACGGCCTTGGTCCAGGCGACGGTCTGGCCGCTGGCGACATCCGTGGTGTTGGCGGCGGGCAGGTAGCCGCGGTTGTCGTCCGCATATAGCAACAGCGACATCGCGATCTGGCGCTGGTTGGAGCCGCATTGCGAAGCGCGAGCGGACTCGCGGACGCGTCCCACGGTGGGAATGATGATCGCCGCCAGAATGCCTATGATGGCGATGACGGTGAGCAACTCGATCAAGGTGAAGCCGTCTGCACGGACGGCCCGTGCTCGGCGGGAAAAGGTGTGATTCATGACAGGGGTGGGGCGGGGTATCTCGGGTGCTGAACGCGGTCCAAAAAGCCGAACGGACATCGGGACACAATCGAGGCATGGCTTTACAGATAAGTAAGACTCACGCCGGCCATCGGCGGAGTCTTCCGAGGCATGCGGAGAGATTGCGGTGGGCTGTGCGCCTGGGTCGATGTGGCGCGACGGGTTTCGTCTTGTTGCGCCCGGTCGATTTGCCCATCGCTGGGTCGATGAAGGCACCCACCCCGTGCGCAACCCATCGCACGATCGCAAAGGCGCTCGGCGTTTCCGCGGTCACCGTCTCGCTGGCTCTGCGCAATCATCCGAGCATACCGGAGCGCACGCGCAAACGTGTGCGCGACGAAGCGAAGAGGCAGAATTACCGACCGGATCCTTCGGTGGTGAAATTGATGCAGCACTTGCGAACGCGGCGGCAGAAAAACCTGACCGCGAATCTGGTCGCCTTGCGGCTAAACGACGGGGAACGGCGCGAATATGAGGAGCACGTGCTCGCCGGCGTGCGTCGTCGTGCGGAGGAGCTGGGCTTTTCGCTGGAGGTCTTCGAGGTCAGGAAAGGGGCCAAAAATCAGGCGACACTGGACCGGATGTTGCGCGCGCGCGGCGTGGAGGGCGTCGTGCTGCTGCCGATGACACATCCGCGTGAACTCACGGGACTGCTCACGTGGGAAAATGTCTCGGTGGTGGCGACCTCGCTGTCGGTGCTGAGCCCGCGTTTCAACACGGTGGTGCCGAATCAATTTTCCAACATGTTTCGCCTTTGTGAGCGACTAGCGGAACTGGGGAAAACACGGGTGGGGCTGACCTGCACCCGCGAGCATGACGCCAAGGTCAACCACCGTTTTGTCTCGGCCTATCTATGGGCGGCCGAGATCGGGCCGCTGGAGTCTTTGCCGCCTTTGCTGTTCGAGGCGCTGGAGACGCTTGGAGATGATTTTGCAGGGTGGGTGGAGAGGGAGGCTCCCGACGTCGTGGTGACCGCGTCCGACGGGCTGATGGTGTCGATGAAAAAGCGCCTGCCCGCGGCTACGGCGAGGAGACTGAAGTGGGCCTGCACGGGCGCCTCATTCGAGGGGGCGGACGTGGATATCGGGGTATACGAAAACCCCGAGGAAATCGGTCTGGCGGCCTTGGAGATGCTCGCCGGAATGGTCCAGCGGGGTGAGCGCGGGGTGCCGGGTTGGCCGCGCATCACCGAAATCGATGGCAAGCTGATCGGGCCGTGGGCACCTAGATCCGCGAACAAGAAGCGCGTGTCCTGAACAAGGGTGCGTCAGGGGGCACCGCTCCGTGTGCACGCTCGCCGGCTCCGGCCGATGTTCGCGCCATGCCGCGTGCGCAGCGCATGAAGGGCATGGCCTGCACTAAAAAAACGTCGGCGAGTGTGCCCGTTTGAATGGGGCTGGGCGTGCATCTAGACGGAATTGTGCCGAGAGCGAAGGACACGTCATGCGGCAGCCCAGGTCGTTTGTCTTGGGGCGGTCGCGCCAGCAATCAGCGCCACTGCGGACACGCCGCGTATCGCGCGACGGTTATACGGTAAACCAAAGCGCGGATGGAGCGGGGGAGCAAATGCGCCATGGGTATGCGAGTTCTTAACCCTCACCCATACCCCATGATATCCGGCCATTCTTGTTTTAGCGTCTTCGCTTCTGTCGCCCTGCTCGCGGTTGCGGGTGTGTCGTCGCAGAGCGCCGCCGTGCTGGTGAATCCTCCGGTGGAGACCGGGCCCCTTGCGCTTGATCCCGTAAACGGACCACTGGCGGGGCGGCAAAACATCACGATTCGCGCGGGCGGCGCGCCGGCCAAGGAGGCGCTCCTGGCGACGCCCGGGTTCATGGTGGTGCAGTCGTTTCCCGGTTTCGATGGCGCGGTGCGCAGCCCGATCAACCGGATTGATTTCACCGATGGACGTCTGGCGATCACCTTCACGATCAACGCCACTGTCGGCTACGGCGGGTGTCAGGCGGGTGCGAATGAGAAGTCGGCATTCACTTCGGGGCCGGCATCGGGAGCGGAGGGCGTGGCGATCTACATCGGCGATAATGTGAACGACACGGCCTACACCATCGAGTTTTCGGATCCGGTGCGCGCGGCCGGATTCACGTTGGCCCGAACCCTGGAGCAAATGAGCGGGTCGTCGCCGAACTGGGCCGCGAGTTTTTACGACGCCCAAGGGAACTTGCTGGAGCGGCAATTCGCCACTCCGGGTATGGGCGCAAATGTGGCGGTGCTATTTGGACGCATCACCCCGGGCGGAAGCGCGCCCATCAAACGCATCGTGGTGGGCCGCGACACGCCGGGCACGCCCTTCGTGATGGGTAACGGGGCGATCTTCCTGGACGATCTGGGCTTTGCGCCGCTCGGAACGGCCGCTGCCGCTACCGCGCAAATCTCGGGCGGCGTGGCGCGTCCGCCGCTGGCGCTCGCGATGGGCGGCGCGGGTGGGGAAAGCGTGGATTTCCCGGCAAACGGCGCCAGTCCGCAGACTTTTTTGCAAAGCCTGGAAGGGTTTGGCGTGGTCCAGGATTGGACAAATTTTGTCGGGGTCGGACGTGGTGCGCGCGAGACGATCAACACGCTGGATTTCGAGAATGGTCTCGATTTCCGGTTTCGCCTTCAGGTGCAGGCCGACGGCGCGGAGGGGCTGGGCGGCGTGAGTGTCGAGCCGGCGCTGGCGGTTTCGCCGCGCGAGGCGCTTCGCATCGGCGGGCCGGGCGGATTGAGACGCTTGGAGATCGTGGCCGGCATGTATGACGAGCGCACCGGGGGCTTCGTGGCGGACGGCGCGGTGTATGCGGCCGGGTTTGTGATCACGAACCTCGTGTCGGGCGAAGTGCGGGCGACCTTTTTCAACCGTGCCGGCGAGGTGATCTCCACCCAGACCGCGCAAGGCATGGCGGAACCGGCCAACGCCGACCAACCCACGGCACGACGCGGCGCGGAGGTGTTTTTCGGGCACATCGCGTCCTCGCCTTCGGATGAGAGCCGCTGGGTGCACCGCATCCGGATCGAGGATCGCGACGCGGGCGATTGGGGCCTCGACGACTTCGGCTTTACCTTGGCGCCCTGATTGGCGGCGCCTCTTGCTCGCGACGTAAACGAGCGTCGCGCTGTCCAAACTAAAAACCCCGGCCGGGGTGCACATCGCACCCTGCCGGGGTTTGTCTTTTGCGCAGACTCAGCCGATGCGCCGACCTTGGGCGTCGTAGCGGCGCACGTGGGCGACAAGCGCGGCGAAGTTTGTGCGCGCCACGCCGGCAAAGTTGTCAGCCGCGCCGTAGGTGACGAGCAGGTCGCCGTCGGGGCGCACGAGGCCGCCGCAGGTGAAGACGCACGGCGTCTTGAAACGTCCATCGAGTTCCCAGCGCTTTTTCGCGTAGTGCAGGCGGTCGGGGCAGCGATTGGTCACGACGGGCCAGCCGTCCGCGCCTTCCTTGAGAATCATGAACGACTGGGTGTAGCCGACGACGGCGTCCTGCTTGGCGTGGTAGGGCAGCAGCCACTCGCCGCCGCCGAGATCAATGGGCACCCACGAGGCGCCCACGCGGTTGCCTTCCCAGGTGAAGAGCGAGCGGGCGATGAGGCGGTTCTCGGCACGGTCGGTGGCGAGGTCTTCGAGGCGCTCCGCGACGGCGAGGAAGATGGCCGGAGGGAGCGAGGCGAACTCGGCCCCGAATTTACCAGGCGAGAAGGGACGGTGCAGGCACGCGTAGAGCTCTCGGCCGCCGATGCGGAGTTTGCGCGGCAGGGGAAACACGTCGCGGTTGTCGCCGCGCTCGGGATCGCTGAGCCGGGTGACGTAGGTGAAGGCCTGTTCGTAGCGGCGAGCCTTGAGCGCTTCCAGGTCCACCTCCCAGAGCACGGTGACGGTGAGATTTTCCGAGGCGGCGGGCCCGAGCGTGTGTTGACCGGTGCGGGCCCAGTCGGGGGCGCACTGCATGGGCTCGTCGTGTTCCCAGTAGGGGCCGGGGGCGAACATGCGGCAGGCGGTGGTGCAGTAGAGTTTGCCGTCGAGACGGAAGAGGCGCGGGTCCTCGATGCAGCCATTGGCGTGGTTGACGACGGTGTTTCCGGCGCGGTCGCGGATGCGGATCGTCTCGGGCGTGGCGTCGGCGAGAGCGGGGGCGAGGGCGGGGCGGGAGAAATCCGCCTGCCAGGTGCGGCCTTCGTCGTCGCTCGTGGCGTAGCCGAGGAAGATCGGGTAGGGCAGGGGGCGGCCGGGGCGGCGGGCCTCGGGCCAGGGACCGGTGGCGCGGAACAGCATGTGCAGGCGCGCGGAGCCGGGCTCGTCGATCACGGCGGGGTTGAGCAGCATCGTGTCCGCCCAGGGAATACCCGCGACGGGCGAAAGCACGGGAGCGTCGAGAGTGCGGAATTCGGGCAAGGCGATTTCGGAGGAGTTAGGGTTCATGGCAAAAAGGAGAGTCAGGGAATGGGAAGGGCACTGAGCTCACCGTGGTGAGTTTTGTTATTGGCCGAGGAGGGGAGGTCAAAGACCACTTCGCCCGCCGATGTGGCCACGGCGGAGCGCGCCGCAGCGTCGTTCAGCGCAAGGCGGTAGCTTCGCCCCGGGACCCGGTGGCCGAACGTGAGCGAGCCGCCTGCGCCGGAATGGCTAAACGTGACCCGGGCCTCGCTCGATTCGGTGAACACGAGTTCCGCTTCGCCGGCGCTTGGCGCGAAGCGGTGGGGCAGGGTGCGCAGGACGGTGGCACGCCCCTCGGCGGTGACGAGGGTGGAGCCCGCGACGATGCGGTTTACTCCTGGTAGGAAGATGGACGGCGCGGTGATGCGATACGCCGCTTCAGCGGTGAAGCGCGCCAGCGGGAGGCCGTTGTCCTCGTCGAGGGCGGCCACCTCCGCGCCGGCGACGGCGAGGCGCGACATGGTGAAGGCGTGCTCCTCGGTGCGGCGGACGGGATAGACAAAGGTGAAGCGATGGGTGCCGTCGGTGGGATCGCGGTCCACTTGATAGCCGTCGCCGCCGTGGCGCTGGGGGTTTTGCCAGACCGCGTCTTTCCAGAGCAGGGGCACGCCGGGGCCGGAGAAGCCCTCGGCGATTAGGGCGAGCGCGTCGAGCCCGCCGGTGACATTGAAGCGGACCACGTCGCGATCGGCGCGCACGGTGGGCGGGAAGTCGGCGATCTTTTCGCCCGCGTCCACCCGTGTGATACGCGGGGCGCGCAGGGCCCAGTGGAGGCGTTCGCGCTCGGGCTTGTGGAGCGGCTGGGTGACCTCGCCGTGGGGCATGAGCAGCACGTCGGCCTCGAGCCAGTCGCCGGGAGCAAGCGTGAGGTCGGCCTGATCATGCACGAAGGCGTAGGTGCCCTGTCGCTCGTCGAACTCGGCGGTGAGGTGAACACGTTTCACATCGCGACCGCCCAGGCGACCGGCGAGGCGGGTGACGAGCATCACGGAGCCGAAGTGGTCGCGCTGCTCGTGCACACCGGCGTAGGGAGCCTCGATTGCGAGGGGTTCGGCGAGCAGCTGCGGGGCGGGTGATGTCAGGCCGGGGGCTGGGAGGGCGACTGTGCGCGCCGGACCCTCGGCCGGGAGCCAGAGCAGCTCTCGGGCGGGATATTTTTCAAAGGTCTGCAACCAACGAAACGCGCGTCGGGAGTCGCCCAGCACGCGCGCCGGGCGATCCCACTCGTAGCGCAGGCGCAGAAAGGTGCGCGCCTCGTCGGTCTGGGGCATTTCGATGACCTCCACGCGCATGTTCGCGGCATCGTCGGAGGTGCGGAAGTGCATGGTGAAACGCGCGAGGTTGGGCGCGATGGAGTGAAAGTCCGTGCGTCGATACATCGGCCGCGCTTGGCCGTCTGCGGTCTCGTAGTGCAGGAAGCCCGGCCACGAGAAACAATCGTGCTGCGGCTGGCCCTGGATGAAGGGCCCGGAGTAGGGCCGGTAGTCGGGAACGCTCACCAGCGTGCCGCGAAGGTGCATCCACGCATGGGTGAAGCAGGTCGTCTCGCTCAGTCCCTGCGAGAGGTGCCAGTAGATGTTGAAGAAACGGATCGAGGAGACCTGTTTCACCATGTTTGTGCCCCAGGTCTGGAAAAGGGCGATGAGCCGGTGCTCGCGAGGCTGGTCCGGGCCGAGGGTGAGCGGGAACAGGATGTCGCCGAACGCGTCGTCATTGGGTTCCTCGTTTTCGCCGGAGAAATTCTTCGCGACGAAGGCTGGCACGGCGCGCGGAAATCCGTGCGGGTCGGCAAGCACGGCGGCGGGCAGATTGCCGAGGCCGGTGGCGGCGAGCACGGTCACGCTTCGGGGGCGCGATGAGGCGGGCGCGGAAATGGCGGATTCGAGGCGGCGTCCGGGCGTCTTGTGCGCGTCGTCGAAGGAGAACGCGGGACGCTGCGACAGGAGCTGCAGTTTATACAGTCCGGAGGCGGCGTCGTAGCCGGTCCATACGCCGTGCGAGGCGGCGAACTCGCCCGGAAGGAGTGGCGACAACTCCTCGGCGAAAAGCTCTTCGAACACCGTGTCGGTCTTGGCGGGGCGCAGCACGAACCAGGCGGCGGCCGCCGGAGCGCGAGCGGTGAAGGCGGCTCCGGAGGCGAAG
>JALOTV010000162.1 GCA_025457685.1 Opitutaceae bacterium | reverse complement strand
CGAGTGGACCCAGGGCTTCCAGTTCGGCATGGCGTTCCTGCAATACGACGCCACCGGCGAGGAGCGCTACCTGAAGCTCGGCCGCGAAAAGACCCTCAAGCACATGGCCTCGCACGTCAGCCACGTCGGCGTGCATGACCACGGCTTCAACAACGTCTCCACCTACGGCAACCTGCGCCGCCTCCTGCTCGAGGGCCGCGCCGCCGGCACCGCCGATGAGATCGCCTACACCGAGATGGCGCTGAAGGTCTCCGGCGCCGTGCAGGCCGCGCGCTACGTCCCGACCAACGCCACCGCCCCGTGGTCGCCGCTCGGCGCCGACAAGCCGGGCGTAGCCCCCGCCGGCTACGTTTACTCCTTCAACGGCCCGCAGTCCCTCTTCGCCGACACCATCCGCTCCATGCGCTCGCTCGTCGTCGCGCACCAGCTCGGCCACGTGCTCATGGGCCACCGCGCCATCACCCACGCCGCCACCACCGCGCGCTTCAACGTCTTCTACGGCCAGGGTCGCGACAGCTACGACGTGCGCGGCCGCGTCGCCCACGAGTCCGTCTTTAATCGCAACGACGGCCAGTTCCGCTGCCCGTCCTCGCAGCAGGGCTTCTCGCCGTTCACCACCTGGACGCGCGGCGCGGCCTGGATCATCTGCGGCTTTGCCGAGCAGCTCGAATACCTCGACACCGTCGCCGGCTCCGAGCTCGACGCGGTGGGCGGCCGCCGCGCCGTGACCGATCTCTTCCTCGAGACCGCCCGCGCCACCTCCGACTACTACATCGACGGCTACTCCGCCCTCGACGGCGTGCCTTACTGGGACAGCGCCGCGCTCAACACGTATCAGCTGGGCGACTACACCAAGAAGCCCGCCGATCCCTTCAACGCCCACGAGCCGGTGGACAGCTCCGCCGCCGCCATCGCCGCGCAGGGCTTCATCCGCCTCGGTCTCTGGCTTCAGTCCAAGGGCGAAAAGAAAGCCGGCGCGCGCTACCTCCAGGCCGGTCTCACCGTGGCCGACACGCTTTTCACCGACACCTACCTCGGCACCGACAAGAAACACCAGGGCCTCCTCCTCCACAGCGTCTATCACCTCCCCTGCGGCGAGGCCTGCATGTGGGGCGACTACCACGCCATGGAGCTCGCGCTGCTCATCCAGCGCATGGCCCAGGGCAAATACCTGACCTTCTTCTAAGCTGCTCCGTCAGGTTCCCGCCCCGCGCCAAAATCGCGGGGCACAAAAAAAGCCGATCCGCCAAAAGCGGATCGGCTGAAATGTTTTTGGAGCCCGGCAGGCCGGACTCGCTAGGCATCGCCTACTCAGGCCTTGGGGGTTTCGGCAGGCTGGGCGGACTTGTCGTCGGCCTTCTTGCCGCCGCAGGAGCCACCACCGCAGCCGGCGCCAGCGTAGCTGAGGGAGGCGATGGAGAGGGCGGAAACGACGAGGATGAGCTTCTTCATGATGATATTTGGGATGGGTGGGTTTTGATCCAGACGGCCCGCACCGTGCGAGCTGTCGTGACCAATCAGACGGCAAAGAATGCAAAAGGTTTCCTTTTTTGCAAATTCTCCGCGTCCGCCGCCGCGATCCTGCGGGCTCAGAGCAGCTTGCCGGGTTCGTAGCTCGCGGCGCCGGGGATCTTTTTCACCACCGCGCCGACCGTCTTGACGAAGGCGTCCACCTGCGCGGGCGCGGCGCCGACGAAGCGTTTGCCGTCGGCGAGGATGGCGCGGAGCTGTTTCTCCGGCAGACCCAGGCGGGCGTCGGCGGCGAGGAGTTTCACTAGGTCGCTCTCGCCTTCGCCACTGCGGATGGCCTTGGCGGCAGCGAGGGCGTTTTCCTTGATCGCGAGGTGGGCGGTCTCGCGGCCCACGCCGGCCTTCACGGCCTCCATGAGGATGGTGGTGGTGGCGAGGAAGGGCAGCTGGCGCTGGTTCTCGGCCGCGATGGCCGCCTCGAACACATCCATCTGGTTGAGCACGGCGAGCAGGGTCTCGAGCAAGCCGTCGATGGCGAAGAAGGCGTCGGGCAGCGCCACGCGGCGCACCACCGAGCACGAGACGTCGCCCTCGTTCCACTGGTGGCCGGCGAGCGCGCCGGTCATGGCCACGTAGCCCGAGAGAATGGTGGAGAAGCCGCAGATGCGCTCGCAGTTGCGGGCGTTGACCTTGTGCGGCATCGCGGAGGACCCGACTTGGCCCTTCTGGAAACCCTCGGTGAGCAGGCCCTGGCCGGCCATGAGGCGGAGCGTGGTGGCGAAGCTCGCCGCGCCCGCGCCGAGCTGGTGCAGGGCCGACACGACCTCGAAGTCGAGCGAGCGCGGATAAACCTGGCCGACCGAGCCGAGCGCGCCGCCAAAGCCGAGGTGCTTCACGATGCCGGCCTCGAGCTTGGCGACCTTGGCCGCGTCGCCGTCGAAAAGGGTGAACTGGTCCAGCTGCGTGCCGACCGCGCCCTTGAGGCCGCGCACCGGGTAACGCGCCGCGAGCTCGGTGATACGCGTATGCGCCGCGAGAATCTCCTCGCCGAACATGGCGAAGCGCTTGCCCAAGGTGGTGGGCTGGGCGGGCACGTTGTGCGTGCGCCCGGTGAGCATGAGGGTGCGGAAGGATTTGGCGCGGGCGGCGAGTTTGCCGAGGGCGGCGGCGGACTTCAAACGCACCACGGCGAGCGAACGCGCGACCTGGAGCTGCTCGACGTTTTCGGTGAGATCGCGCGAGGTGAGGCCGAGGTGGATGGTCTCGAAACCGGCGAGGGCGTTGAACGCCTCGATGCGTGCCTTGACGTCGTGGAGGGTGACGCGTTCGCGGGCGTCGATGTCGGCGAGGTCGATCTGACCCTTCACCTTTTCGTAGGCCGCGATGGCCTTGGCCGGGACGGCGAGGCCGAGCTCGCGCTGGGCCTTCATGACCGCGATCCAGTAATCGCGCTCGATCGCGATGCGCCCGGTGGGCGACCAGATATCCTTGATGAGGGGCGAGGCGTAGCGCTCGGCGAGGACGTTGGGAATCGACATGGTAAACCACCCAGCCCAACGCCCCCGCGCTCCGACGCCAACGCGGAAAAATCAGCGCGCCCCCGTTTCCGTGCCAGCCCGGCCGACGTCACCGCGCTGATTGTTTCGCTGATCTTCGATCACCATGGCCTGCGTTCGCCCCCCGAGCAGGCAACGCGCCACTTCGTGGATCTCCACCCGAGCGATGCGGAACTCCGCCCGCCAGGCCGCCAAATCGCCGTCAAACGGCACCCAGTTCCCGTTTTGCAAAGTGGGGCGCGGCGACACCGAGACCTTATGCCGCCGAAGGCCTACGCCCAAAATTCGCAGTTCCGGCTCCTCCGTGCCCAACGAGGTAAGAATACCGTTATCCGGCTGAACCAAGTAGTCGGACCGGTCAAAACCCGGGTCCGCCAGATACCTGCCTCGCGCTCCCTCATGGTATCGCCGCAGCCGGTTGAGCAAGCTCGTGGCCCGGGTCGTGGCGAAATCCACTCGCACCAGCGTGGACCCACCCTCCACCTCCACGATTCTCAGCCCGCACCCCGAATCGACATGCCATGCGCCCGCACGCAGCGGTCGATTAAACACAATCTCTGTCCGCGCCAACGTCACACGAAGCGCGACATCTACCGTGGGCGGATGCATGATGAGTTTATCCGCCATCTCCCGCGTGACGCTAAATCCTATGTAGGCGGGGATAGAATGCTGCGGTGAATCCGGCGGCATGAACCCCTCGTCAAATACAACCACCCCCAGCATCGAATAGATGCGTCGGACACCTGGCGACAAAGCAAAGGCATTTTTCGCCGGCATGGTCTCTCCCTCCATAGAGCTGACACTCGCCGTGATTATCGAGGGGTAGGCCATCAGTTCTTCGGGCACGCCGGTGATAGGCCAGATCGACTGCACGTGCACCGGTGCCGGCCCTGGCCCGTGGTGGTTGGCCTCATAAACTCTGGCCGCCATGGCCGGCTGCAACTCGACGCCTTCCGCGAGCGCGCGATTGGACTCGGTCCACGGGCCGGGCCCGGGGAGCAGATTGAAGGGCGAAAAAAGCCAGGCCAAAACCGCCGTGGTTTGCAGCAAAACCAGCCCGGCCACCGCCGCCCACGACACGCGTCGCGTGTATTGCCAAACGATCAAGCAGGGTAGTCCGAGCAAAACCAAGACCACCGCAAGCAACACCCGGCTCTCGGCCAGACCGTGTTCGAGATCGATGGCGTGCCTTGAAAAAAGTCCGCCCAGAATAGGCAGGCAGATCATCCCGCCATACTGCACCAACGACCACAGCACCGCGCGTCGCAGCGAATCCACCAGCGCCGCGATCAAAAAGACCGGCGCGAACGCAGCCGCATGCACCAACAGCATCTCCAGCGCGCTCCGGGCGACATCCGCCGCAGGCATGCCGTTGACCAACCACCAGGGCAGCGCGAGCAGCAAGGGCCCGACGAAGAAAAGCAACGCGGAGGTAAGCGCCTTCGCCGCCAAGAGCTGAGCACCCGAGATAGGACGTGTTCGCCAAAACACCTGCGCACGACGCGGCGCATCCGCCTGCACGAGCCACAAGACGAGCACCGCGCCCACCAGCGCGACCAATCCCGTTAGTGCCATGTTCAGGCGCAGCGCCAGAGTGTTGTCCTCGTCCCTAAACTCCGAGGTGGTCAGCACCCAAGCGGCCAGCCCGAGCTTGGCCGCGAACAGTCCCATCCAGACCAACCAAGGCCGGAGGAGGAGGCGCAGATCTTTGCGCACGAAACTTAAAAACGCGTTCATGGAAGGTCGGGGGGAAATGGCGTTCATGGGATTGCCGTTCCCGGGCTCGGCTCGAGGCGAAGCACGGCGTCCGAAAGCGTGCGCCACTCTTCCGCGTGGCCCGGCGAAGGGCCGCTCAAACCCAGCTCCCAGCGGGTGACGCTCAACGACGCCGCCCTCACCGTGCCCACCCGCAGCGGGGGAGCGAGTGGCGGGCTCTCGCCGGATTCGGTGGAGGCGGACACGCACAAGGCGACCGCACGCGGAGGCGACGACGTGCGCAGCGTATCCAGAATTGGATACGATGGTCGCGCGCTTTGCGCGATCAAAACCCACCGGCCTTTGCCGTTGTTATCCGTTCCCACCAACATCCACCGGTGCGCGCCGGTGATGCGGGTTTCGCCCTTGCCCAGGGGTCTGTCCGCTTCGGGCCAAGGCGGCATATCGAAACGCTCGGGGGAGGTCGGCAAACCCATCCCGGCAACGCAGAGCAGGCCGAGCGTGACCACAGCCAGCACGATCATCCGCCGCCGCGATCGATAAGCCGCCAGGATGCCGATAGCCGCCACCCCCAGCGCCAACACCGCGCTCAACCACATCGGCGGCGCGGGCTCGCGCCGCAAATACACCGCCACGCCGAGCGCCGCCCCGCCGAGCATGGGCGCCGCCACCATGACCTGCCCCCCATCGCGCGCGACGGCTCCGGCCAGCAACCCAAACGCGACGAAAAGACCTTGAACCAAGGCCCAGTCCGCCGCCGCCAGACCAAGATCCCCCGGAGAAAACCCCGATGCCAACCATACGGGCGTAAGCAAAAGCAATGGCCCGACGACAAACAGCAGAAGCGATCCGCCGGCTTTGGCCAACAGCAGCTGCCCGCGCGTGATCGGGCGCGTCGCTGCAAACGCGGTAGGGCCCCATGGTTTGTCCTCAAACGCCATTTGCAGCGCGAGCAAGGCCCCCGCCACCGCCTCGATACCGTTGAGCACGCCGACAACCGACTCCAGCGTGGCAAGATTCAACTCCACGTCGCTCGACCGCATCAGCTGCCAAACCCACCACGCCTTGCCCGCGATCAGCGCATACCACGCGACGAGAGGCAGACGCATGCGCTCCCGGTCCTTTCGCACGAAGTGGACGACGAGGTTCATGCGGCGGAGGCCTCTCTGGCTTCGGCGCGCCCCGTGCGCGCGAGGGTGATGAAGATCTCACGCAGGCTCATCGGATGCGCCACGACCGAGGCCGAGGGAAAAAGCATCCTGCATGTCGTCTCGGTCTCGGCCCTGTCGTAGGCGCTTTCGACGAAGCGAACGAGTTGCCCCGCACGTTCATAGCCATGCCAGTTGGTCGGCAACGCGGAGGACGGCGGCGGCTCGCCAGCCAACGTGATCTCGATGCGCCGGAAACGCGCCTGCAGCGCCTCGGTGTTCTCGTCGATGCGCTTGCGCCCCGCCTCCAGTAAAACGACGCGGTCGCAAAAACGCTCCACCTCCTCGATGTCGTGCGAGGCGATAAGCACGGTCCAAGCGCCCGGGGCCGAGACCTCCAAGATGCTCTGCATAAACTCCTCCCGCACCAAGGCATCGAGTCCGCTGAACGGCTCGTCGAGGACCAGCAGCTCGGGCCGATACGCGAGCGACGAAAGCAACGAGGCCTTCATCAACATGCCGCGCGAAAGCTGGTCGAGCCGGCGATCAAGCGGCAGATCGAGCTGCTTGAGCAGCGTGCCCTCCAGTTCGCGATCCCAGCTTGGATAAAGCGCCCGGCAGTGATCCAGAAAGCGCGCCACCGTCATCCAACGCGGCAGCTCCTGATTTTCGGAAACATAACCGATCCGGCGAAACTGCGCCGGACCCAGCCGCCGCGTATCCACGCCCAGCACACGTGCCTGCCCGGCGGAGGGTGTGATCAGGTTCATGAGCAGTCGGATCGTGGTGGACTTGCCCGCTCCATTGGGCCCGAGCAGCGCGGTGACTCCTCCGGCGGGGATGCGGAGATCGAGGTCATGCACGGCCTCGTGGCGTCCGTAGCGACAACTGAGCCCCTGCGTTTCGATGATGTTCATGGCATTAAAAAATGAGCCAGCCTACTTGCCCCCGAGACGCTTCCAGTGCTCGCCAAGACCGTCCCGCACCTCGTCGAGCGAGAGCCCGAGTTTCTTCGCCTCGACCACGAGGCGCTCCAGCTCCGCGCCAAGCAACGCGGCCCTCTCGCGACGCGAGCCGGCGCTGGGCTCCGCGACCACGCTGCCCACTGCGGGCGTCGTCACCAACACGCCCTCCGCCACCAGCGCGGCGACGACTTTGTGCGCAGTGTTGGGATTGACCCTCAGCTCCTGGCTCAGCACGCGCACGGAGGGGAACCGGTCCCCCGGCCGCAACTGCCCCGCCACCACCGCCCGCTTCACCGCGAACAGGATCTGCTCCGCGACCGGCAAGCCCTGCTTTAGTTCGATGGAGAAAGGAAGCACGCTGTCCTATATGAACTAGGACAGATGGGACGGCAAGCACAATGAAGGATCGCCGCTCGTTTTCGGCTTAGGCCTGCGGTCACCCGAGGCACTTCAAGACCGGCTCGCACGCCAAGACGCCGGGCGCCCTGACGTTGGCATCGGTGGCGATCGGGAAGAGTCGGCGAGGGCGGCCGTTTGTTGACCTTGTTGACGAGGGGTCGGGCGCACCGGTGTTGCCGGGCGTTTTCAGCCAATTTACGCGACGTAATACCCGGGTGGATACAAGTCCGACCGGCAAGGGTTTTGTGGAGCTCTCGGGACGCGAGGACGTCGGAGGACGCGAGGACGTAAACCGCGCAGCCCAACGCCCCCGCCGGCCCCGACGCCAACGCGGAGAATCAACCGCCCTTGGCGTCGTCGCCCGCATGGGCGGAGGCCGGCCCGGTCGCGGGCTCCGGCTCGGCGCCTCCGCCCAGGGCGCGGTAGAGCTGCACGATGGTCGCGTAGGCGAAGCGGCGCAGCTGCACGAGCTCGAGTTCGGCGTTGAACAACTCGCGGCTGGCGTCGAGCACCTCGAAGTAGGGCGACACGCCCTCCTCGTAGCGTTTGGCGGTGAGCTCGTAGCGGGTGCGGGCGGCATCCAGCGCACCGGCTTGCGCAGCGAGCTGGGCGAGGTATTCGCGGTGGTCGATCAGCGCGTTTTCCACTTCGGCAAACGCACCGCGCACCGCGAGCAGGTAGCTCTCGGCGGCGATTTGTTGCCGGGCTTTTTGCGCTGAGAGGTTGGCGCGCAACCGCCCCGCTTGGAAAAGCGGCAGGGCGACGGCCGGTTGCACGTTCCAGGCGGCGCGATCGTCGTCGAGCAGATCCTCGAACGTGGGGCTGATGAAGCCGGCAAAGCCGCTGATCGACGCCGTGGGGAGGAAGGTGCGCCGCGCCACGCCGACATCCAGATCGGCCGCGGCGAGATTCGCCTCGGCGGCGCGCAGATCGGGGCGGCGCGCGCACGGCTAAGGCGTTCTCCTGCCGCGCACGCTGACGCTCCAGCTCGGAGAGCGTGCGGCGCGCGGAGGCGACCAGCAGATCGGACTGGCTGACCTCCAGCCCGGAGACGACGCCCGCTTCGTGGCGCTGGCCGATGATGTCGCGGGAGCGCTCGCGCAGACCGAGGGTCACGACCGCGATGCGGACCTGGGTGTCGAGGGCGACGAGGTTGAGGTAGGCGCCGGAAACCTCGGCGATGAGGCTCAGGCGGGCGGCGCGGCGCGTCTCCTCCGCCGCGAGGAAACGTTCGCGCGCGGCGCCGGAGAGGGCTTTGACGCGACCCCAGAGATCGATCTCCCAGGCCGGCACGGCGAGGCCCGCGCTCCACGTGTTGGTGACGACATTGTTGCCCGGCGCCACCGGGGAGGGGCGGCTGTCGCGAGTTAAGGAACCGGCGGCGTTTACCCCTGGCAGGCGGTCGGCGCGCTCCACCCGATACTGGGCGCGGGCAAGCTCCACCCGGGCGGCAGCGATGCGCAGGTCGGAGTTGTTTGCCAACGCTTCCTCGATCAGCGCCGTCAGCGCCGGGTCGCGGTAAAGCTCGGTCCAGGGCAGATCGGCGAGCGAAACCGCGCCTTCGGCCGCGGCGGGCGCGTTCCATGCCGGGTAGGCGGGCGGGGCCAGCTCGGTGCGCTTCACAGGCAACACGCAGCCGGAGAGAAGCACGAGCGCGGGCAGGGCGGCGCCCAGAGGCAAGGCGCGGGCGAGATGGGAGGCGCGGGCGAGGTGGCGGCAGGTTTTCATGCTACGCCCTCCTTCCGGCTTTCGGACGCATGAT
>JALOTV010000161.1 GCA_025457685.1 Opitutaceae bacterium | reverse complement strand
CTTGTCGGTGGAGAGGGCGACGACGCGGCGGACCTTGGAGTCGAGGCAGGCGTCGATGAGGTTTTGGGAGCCGAGGACGTTGGTCTTGATGCACTCGAAGGGGTTGTATTCGGCGGTGGGGACCTGCTTGAGGGCGGCGGCGTGGACGACGATGTCGATGCCCTCGAGAGCGCGGCGGAGGCGCTTCTCGTCGCGGACATCGCCGATGGCGGCGGACCTGCGGGTAGCGTTCGAGCACGGTTTTGACGAAGGCCTTGCCGAAGGAGCCGGTGCCGCCGGTGACGAGGATGGAGGCGTTGTCGAGGTTGACGGAGGTGGAGTTGAGCGGGGGCATGGCGAGGAAGAGGCGGAGGGTTAGCGGGTGGTGGCGGGGGCGAGGCAGGAGGCGACGAGATCGAGGGTGCGGCCGACCATGAGCTCCTCGCGGAAGAGGGCCTCGGCGCGGGCGCGACCGGCGGCGCCGAGCGAGGCGCGGCGGGCGGGATTGGAGACGAGCGCGAGGAGGGCCTCGTGCAGGGCGGCGATGGTGAGGGCGGGATCGGCGGCGGGGTTGGGCAGAAGGACGCCGGTGTCCTCGAGCTCCTCGGGGATGCCGCTGACGGCGGTGGCGACGACCGGGAGGGCTTTGGCCATGGCCTCCATGATGGCGAGGGGCATGCCCTCCATGCGCGACGGGAGGAGGAAGAGATCGGCGGCGTCATACCACGCATCGGTGTCCCAGCGCTGGCCGAGGAAGTGGACGCGCTCGGCGAGGCCGAGGCGGCGGGCGCGGGCGGCGAGGGAATCGCGCAGATCGCCGCCGCCGACGAAGGCGTAGTGGACGCGGGCGCCTTCGGGTGAGGCGGCGAGGCGGGCGGCGGCCTCGAGCAGGAGATCGTGGCCCTTGACCTCGGCGAGGCGAGCGACGGTGAGGCAGAGCACGTCGTCAGAGCGGAGGCCCAACTCGGCGCGGAGGGAGGCGCGGCGGCTCTCGTCGCGCGGAGCGAAGAACGTGGCGGGGCGGCCGTAGTGGATGACCCGACCGCGATCGGGCGAGAGGCCGAAGCGAGTGTGCAGGAGGGAAAGATTTTCCCGGCTGACGGCGACGACCTCGCGGGCGGCGGCGTAGTGGGCGGCGAGGCGGGGCAGGGAGCGGGCGAAGTTTTTGGCGAGGTATTCGCCGACGAAGCCGACGACGCAGACGTAGGGGATGCCGAGGGAGAGGGCGGCGTCGCGGGCGGCGAGATTGGAGACGGGCGAGCAGTCGCTGAAGACGATCAAGTCGGGGCGGTCGGCGGCGAAGACGGCGCGGGCGGGGGCCTCGTCGGTGACGGTGCGGGCGAAGTCCTTGCCGGTGTCGTAATCGAGCCAGTGGTGGCGCACGCCGAGCTCGGCCTGGCGAGCGACGAGCGGGCTGGCGCTGCGCGTCTGGACGCAGGAGACGCGGTGGCCGGCGGCGACGAGGCCCTGGAGCAAGGTGTGGTTATACTGGGCGACGCCGCCGTGCTCGGGGTCGTCGGTGTAGAGCAGGACGTGGGTGCGGTTGTCGGGGGCGGAGGTGGCGGCGGGCCGGCCGGTGGCGAGGGCGCGGGCCTCGGTGGCGAGATCGTGGTTACCCTGGGACTCGGCGATTTCGGCGAGGAGGGCCCAGCCCTCGACGAGGTGTTCGTCGAAGCGGAGCGCGGCCTCGAGGGCCTGGAGGGCCTCGTTGTGGCGGGAGTCGGCGCGGAGGGCGCGGGCGACCTCGAGCCAGAGGGAGGCGTCGGCCTCGGGGGCCTGCTGGAGGGCGGCGAGGAGGAGCTCGCAGGCGCGGCCGGAGCGGCCGGAGGCGAGCAGGCGGGCGGCCTCGGCGCGGCGGTCGAGGATGGTGAGGGCGGCGGGGACGCGTGCGCGGAGCGGGGCGGGAGTCTCGCGGAAGGCGCGGTGGCCGATGGAGGCGATCTCGTCGTAGGCGGTCTCGATCAGGGCGCCGAAGGCGTCGCTGGCGGCGAGGGAATCGAGGAAGATAGGTGTCAGGGCCATGCTCGACCGGATGTGGTCGGCGAGGGCGGCGCGGGCGGCGGGATTGGACGCGAGCCGGACGGCGAGGGCGTGGTAGGACTCGGCGTCGGTGGCGATGCAGCAGGTGAGACCGAGGGAGCGGAGGAGAGCGGCGCCCATGCGGGCGCGCATGGTGCGGCCCTCCCAGGCGACGACGGGCAGGCCGTGCTCGAGTGGGTCGATGAGGGAATTGACCCCGCCGAAGGGGGCGGTGTCGAGGCACAGGTCGCCGACGGCGAGCAGGGCGCCGACATCGGAGCGGGACGGTAGTTTATAAGTGGATACGATCAGGCGCTCGCGCTCCACGCGGTGGCAATCGAGCACGGAGTCGAACTCGGCGCGGAAGCGCTGGATGGGGTAGGCGGAGGACCAGTTGGGGTTAAACGGATGGAGCAGGAGGCGCGAGCCCGGGACGGCGGCGAGGAGGCGGGCCCAGGCCTCGCGCATCTCGGGGATGACCTTAAAATAGTTGGCGGCGGAGACGAAGACGAAGGCCTCGTCGGGGATGCCGAGCTCGGCTCGGGTCCAGGTGCGGGAAGGCGGCTGGTGGTCGGCCTGGTAATTGAACGCGTGGGTGGGGCCGGGCAGGAGGCCGAGGCGTTCGGTGAAGTGGGCGGGGGCCTCTTCGAGCTCGGTGAGGTCGCCGGAGACGTAGAGATCGCACTCGGGCAGGCCGCTGGTGATGCAGGACGAGTTGTTGACCACCTGGAGCGGGGCGACGCGGTGGAGGGCGAGGCGCGTTATCTCGTTGGTCACGGCGGTGAGGTTGGTGCCCCAGACCACGACATCGAGGCCGGCGGCGCGGAGGGCGGCGAGCTGGCCGGGGACATCGGCGGGCAGGACCTCGAAGGAGGCGGCGCGGGCGCGGCAGTGTTGTTCCAGCGTTGTGTGGTCGGAGCGGCAGGCGAAGAGCAGGACCTCGAAGCGCTCGGGATCGAGGCACTCGAAGGACGGCAAGGTGGTGTAGGTCTCGGTCTGCGGGCCGAAGTGGCGGTTGACGAAACCCACGCGCAGACGGCGGCCCTCGCGCGGCAAGGCGAAGCCCTCGAACGTGTCGCCCCGGACGCCGAGCAGGCGGGTGAGAATGCGGCCGCGGGCGGCGGCGTGGGCGCGGAGCGGGCCGGCGGAGAAGTAGAGCGGGATCTGGTTGGAGACGCGCAGGTAGGCCTGGGCGGCGCCGCGAACGGTGGCGGAGCCGGGGTTGCGCTCGATCCAGCCGGCGAGCTCCTCGAGGAGCGGCAGATAATGCCGGGCGTAGGCCTCGGCCTCGCCCGCGACGACGAAGCCCTGGGGGGCCTGGAAGGCCCACTCGGCGAAGGCGGACCACCACTCGTCGGGCACGTTGGCGAAGCGAGGGGCGGCGCGGTCGCGGGCGGCGGGGCCGATGACGATCCGGGCGACTAGGCCGGGCCAGCGCGCGAGGTCGAGGGAGGCGGCGAAGGAGGAGTCGGCGGGCGACCACGGCGCGTCTTGGAGCCCGCTGGCGGCGAGGCGGGAGAGCAGTCGGCGGAGCGGATCGGACCAGTGGCCGGATTTGGCGCGCGGGGAGGTGTGGGCGAGGGCTTCGGCGAGGGCGAGGCGGGCGGCCTCGAAGCCGAGCCGGGCGGGCAGATCGCGGGCGTCGAGCAGGGCCTGCTCAATGGCGCGGCCGAGGTCGGCGATGAGCGGGAGAAGGGTGGCGGCGGGTTCGTCGCGGGGGGTGGACAGGAAAGCGGGTGCAGGTTCGAGCAAGGGGCTGGATAGGTGCATGGCGGCACCTTTGCATGAAACGTGCCTCCGGGGTTTTGTGATGTGTAAAGCAATTTAGGTTAGATATTAAGAAAGTGTTTATCGGTGAGACCTGGCGGGGTTTTACAAATCGGGGAAGCCGGGCCGGCAAATTTTGCTGGGTGGGGGCGGGCGGGTGCGCGGGGCGAGGAAATCGGGTTTAGTTTTTCAAGGGTGCGCCGATGAAGCAGGGGACCACGTGTGTCCGCGTCACGGCGCGGCGCGGGTGGGGTTTGGCCCTTTCCTTTTCACCTCTCACCTCTCCTCCCATGTCCTCGCTACAACTCTCGGGCCTCGCGTCGGGCTTTGATTGGAAGACCTTTGTCGATCAGATGATCGGGCTGGAGCGCAGCTCGGGCGGGCGCATGGAGGCGGAGATCGCGACCAACCAGATGAAGTTGACCGCGCTGAGCGGGGTGGAGACGCGGATAGGGGATTTGCGAAAGGCGATGGCGGCGCTGGATGTGGACGGGCTTTTTGAAGGCCGCTCGGCGACGTCATCGGCGACGGGCTGGAGTGTGTCGGCGGGGTCCACGGCCTCGCCGGGCACGTATGCATTTAACGTGACGCAGCGCGCGACGGCGGCGGCGTGGAAAGGGGCGGCCGGGCTGGGGGCGTCGATCACCGACAGCGCGGACGTCTCGGGCGTGACCCTGGCCTCGATGGGCACGGCGCTGGCGCCGACGGCAGGGGTGTTCACGGTGAACGGGGCGCGGGTGACGGTGGCGCTGGGCGACTCGTTGCAGGATGTTTTTGACAACATCTCGACCGCGACGAGCGGGGATGTGACGGCGGCGTATGACCCGGGCACGGACAAGGTGACCCTGACGAGCGGAAGCGGCCCGGTGGTGCTCGGCTCGGCGACGGACACCTCGAATTTCTTGCAGGCGCTGCGGCTGTCGAACAACGGCGCGGCGAGCACGACCAGCTCGGCCGCGCTGGGGGCGATCTCGCCCACGGCGACGCTGAGCGGGGCGCGCTTGCCGGCGGCGATCACGGCGGTGGACGGCTCGGGGGCGGGAAGTTTCACGCTCAACGGGGTGTCTATCGCCTACAACGTGAACACCGATTCGCTGAACCAGGTGATGGCGCGGATAAACGCGTCGAGCGCGGGCGTGACGGCGAGCTACGACGCGGCGGAAGACCGGGTGGTGTTGCTCAACCGCACGACGGGCGACGTGGGCTTCGCGCTCAGCGAGGCGCCGGGCGGGCTGCTCGGCGCGCTCGGGCTGACGACGACGGCGGGCGCGAGCCTGGAGCGGGGAAAAAACGCGCAGTTCACGGTGAACGGCGGGCCGGTCTTGAGCAGCGCGAGCAACACGCTCGACGAGAAGGCCCACGGCGTGAGCGGACTGAGCGTGACCGCGCCCGAGGCCAGCGGCGCGACCACGGTGACGGTGGCGGCGGACACGGGCTCGGTGCGCACGAAGATAGACGCGTTTATCGGCGCGTTTAATTCCCTGCAGAGCTACATCGACAACCAGACCAAGGTGACCTCGAGCAACGGCAAGGTGACGGCGGCGACGCTGGCGGGGAATCGCGAGATCCAGAACTGGACCGGACAGCTGCGCAACGCGGTGTTCGCCTCGGTGCCGGGTCTGTCGGCCACGCTCTCGCGCCTGGACCACATCGGCATAGATTTTTCCGGCACGGACGCGAACCTGGTGGTGAAGAGCGCGAGCAAGCTCGAGACGGCGCTGAAGGAACGGCCCTCGGAGGTATCGGCGTTTTTCCGCCAGTCCACCACGGGCATGGCGGACAGGCTGGAGGCGCTCTTCACCAGCTACGTCGGCGCCTTCGGGACCTCGGGTCTGCTGGGCGGGCAGCGCACGGCGCTGACGAAAACCAACGCATCGCTGACCCAGCAGATCGCGGATCTGGACCGGAGGCTGGAGCAACGGCGTTCGCAGTTGGAGACGAGCTTCATTGCGATGGAGCAGGCGCAGTCCACCATCCAGCAAATGCAAAGCCAGCTGACCAACGCCTTCTCCGTCGGCACGACTTCCAAAAAATGAACGATTACTCGCGGCATAGTCGCCGGGCCCGCGCGGCCTGGCTGGTGGTGTGGAGTTTGGCCTGTCTGGCGCTGGCGGGGTGCGCGACCCCGAAGGCGGGGACCTCGCCGGAGCGCGGTCCGCTCAACGTGCGCGCGGTGGAGCGCTGGCCCGAGGAGCTGACGCGCGTGGCGGTGCTGCCCGCGCACGATGCGAGCGGGCGGCTGACGCCGGAGTTTACCGCCGGTCTGGACGCCGCGTGGGATCGCGCGCTGGCCGAGACGCGCCGCGCGGAGTGGGTGCGGGTGGACGCCGCGGCGCTGGCGGGCTGGACGGGGCGCGGCACCTGGTCGGCGGCGGAGACGCTGCCGGCGGACCTGCCCGGACGGATCGCGGCGCGCAGCGGCGCGCAGGCGGTGTTGTTTTTGGAGCTCACGCAAGTCTCGCCGTATCCGCCGCTGGTGCTGGCCTTCCGCGCCCGGCTGACGGCGGTGGAGAGCGGGGCGACCTTGTGGGCGGTGGACGAGATCTTCGACGCCCGCGATGCGGCGACGGCGCGGGCCGTGCTGGCGGCGGCGGGAGCGGGCCGCGCGGCGAATGCGGGCGATGTGACGCACGCGGCGCTGCAGAGCCCGACGCGCTTCGCCGATCATGCGTTCCGGGTGGTGGCGGATACGCTGCCGCCGCGGCGCGTGGCGCCGACGCCGGAGACGGAGACGAAGGCGAAAAAAGACGGGGCTGAAAAAAGCGCCGAATTGGGCGCTAAAAGATTTCCGGTTCGTGCCGATAACTCCCGGTGAAACTCAACGGCGTTCCCTCGCAACCTGATTCAGGGCTGACCGTGCAACCCAAAGCCAAGCCATGATCACCCCCCACACCACCACCGGAGCCGGGCCCACGCCCGGACCCGATCCCCGTCGAGTCCGGGCCCATGTCGCCCACGCGCCCGAGGCGCGAACCGAAACGCTGTCCAACGAACGGGCAGTCGCCCTGCGCGCAGCGCTGGAGCGGACACCGGTGCTCCGTCCTGAAATCGTGACCCGGGCGAAGAGCCTCGCGGTCGATCCGAACTACCCTCCGCTCGAGATCATCGAGCGGGTGGCCAGCCAGATCGCCGCCACGCAGGACCTGAGCGAAATCACCGAATAAACCCTCGACGTTTTTCACCCCCATGGCTGCTGCACACCCATTTGCCAAGGCTTACCAAGCCCAGTCCATCCTGACCGCCAGTCCAGGGCAGCTCGTGCTGCTCATGTATGACGGGGCGTTGAGATTCCTTGCGCAGGCCCGGGCGGCCTTCGCCCTGCCGGAGGACGACTTCACGCGTATCCAAAAAATCAACACATCGTTGGTGCGGGCGCAGGCCATCCTGGCCGAGCTGCGGGCCAACCTAGATTTCGCCTCCGGCGGCGAGATCGCGACGAATCTGGACCGGCTCTACGACTACCACTTGCGCCGTCTGCACGAGGCCAACCTCCGCAAGGACGAGTCGGCGGTGGCGGAAGTGGAAGGTCTGGTGCGCACCCTGCGCGACGGCTGGGCGGAGATGCTGCTCGGCCGGGAAGTGAAGGTCGCCTGAGCGCCAGCGCCGCGTGAGCGGCGCGAGGGAGGCGACGGTCGATGTTTTTACCCGAAAACCCCCAACCCCCCGAATACGATGCACCCCGCCCCGGTCAGTTCCGCCACCCTGCGTTTGTTATCCTGCGTGGAGTCCTTCTCGCATGACGAGGAGGGCGCCATCGGA
>JALOTV010000413.1 GCA_025457685.1 Opitutaceae bacterium | reverse complement strand
GTCACGCGCGGCAGGCGCGGGCTGGGCACCGACGCGCCTAGCTGCAGGGGGAGCCGCGTGGCGCTGGTTTTGCGGAACAGTTTCTGGTTGCCGTCGATGACCTCGAAATCGTTTTCCAGCTTTCCCAGCCCCTCGCTGATGCCGAGGAGCAGGCAGCCGTCGGTCCTCAGCGCGTAGTGGAAAATCCCGAGCGCGCGCTCCTGCGCCTGCGGGCCGAAATAAATCAGGAGATTCCGGCAGGTGACCAGATCCAGCTTCGTGAAGGGCGGATCGGCGAGCAGGTTGTGATGGGCAAAAACGATGCGCTGGCGAAGCCGGGGCAGCACGCGCCACTTGCCGGATTCCTCCTGCGTGAAATAGCGATCGCGGCGCTCGGCCGGGATGCGGCTGAGCTGGACGGCGTCGTAGAGGCCCTGTCCGGCCCTGGCGAGTGTCGCACGATGGACGTCCGTGGCGAAAATCGACCAGCGTCCGCGAAACTGATACTCCTCCGTCAGCTCCTCCATGAGGATGGCGAGCGTGTACGGTTCCTCGCCCGAAGCGCAGGCTGCGGACCAGATGCGGATTTCGTCGCGGGAGGCATTGGCCACGAGCGGACGCAGCACATTTTCACGCAACGCCTCGAACGCGGCCGGATCGCGGAAAAACTCGGTCACTCCGATCAGCAGGTCGTGGTAAAGCAGATCGGTCTCCTGCGCCTGGTTGAAGAGGATCTGGGTGTACGCGCCGAGGTCGGCGCACTCGAGCATATCCATGCGACGCCGCACGCGGCGGTCGATGGTGGCGATTTTATACGGGGCGAAATCGATCCCGCAGCTTTGCTGGATGTGCGCGAAGATCGCCGCGTATTCGCTCTGCAAGACCGGCGTCGTCGTCTCGGGGGGCGGCTCGGGCAGGCGCGACGAGGGGTTTTCCGCATACGCCCCGATCACCTGGGCCATCGCCTCCGGCGGCAGCGTGTAGTCGGCGACACCCAAGGCCAGCGCGCTGCGCGGCATGCCGTCAAACTCGGCGCTCGCCGGCGTCTGCACGATGACCAATCCGCCATTCGCATGGATCGCGCGCACACCCTCCGTGCCATCCGAACCTGTGCCCGACAACACCACGCCCACCGCCGCCGGACCGTATTCGCGGCCGAGCGAGTGGAAGAGCAGATTGATCGGCATTTCCACGCCGGGGCCGGTGGGCCGCGGGTGCAGCTGGAGACAGCGGTCGCGCAGGGTCACCTGCATGTGCGAGGGCACCAGATAGATGGTGTCGGCCTCCGGCTCCAGCGACGCCTCGGCGAGCTTGATCGGTATCTGCGTGCGACGCCCCAGCAGCTCGTCCATGAGGCTCTTGAAACCCGGGGAAAGGTGCTGGACGACGATGTAACAGCAGCCGCTGTTGACGTGGATGGCTGCGAAAAACGATTCGAGGGCTTTCAGCCCGCCCGCTGACGCTCCGACTCCGACTACGAGCCGCGGGTGACGACGTTGAGGTATCTCCATGAGGTGGCGAAGGGCCTTTCGCAGAGTCATCCTCCGAACGGCCTGACATTTGGGTGCGCATAAGGACGGTCAGAACCCCGCAGAATGCAATGTGCATTTTCTCCAAAAATGTCTGATAAACAAACCATCCGCCGTGCAGGCGTGGCAGAGGGGCAATCGTTCGCCGGAGGAAAATCCGGTCCGGTTCCCCCAACCCATCCCCGCCATGATCCTGCATTCCCGCCGTCCGCGGACGGTTACCCGCATCTGCGCATACGCCGTCCTCGCCTCCGCCACCGCACTGCTCCAGGCCCAGACCTGGCAGTCGACGCGTGTGTTCTACGACTCGTCATCAAAACTCCAATACACCAGCGACTCCGAGGGCAACCGCATCCCCGACTTCAGCAACGCCGGCTACCGGGGCGGTGACGCGGAGCTGCCCGTCATCACCCGCGTCGTCGCAACGATCCCCGCCGGTGCCAGCCTCGGCACGATAAACTCCGCCATCGCCGGGGCTGACGTCTCCGCCAGCAACCCCGGCGTAGTCCAGCTCTCGGCCGGCACCTATACGATCAACGGCACGATCCTGATCAACAAGCCCGGCCTGGTCCTCCGAGGCGCCGGTGACGGCCGCAGCGGCGGCAGCGCCACCATCATCCGGCAGACCAGTACGGCGAACACCACCCTCACAATCGATGTCAGGGGCGGCAGCGACGACAGCTTCGAGTCCGAAGTAGCCGGATCCCGCAGCGATATCACCACTCAGCGCGTCACCGTCGGTTCCCGCAGCTTTAACGTGGCCAACGGCTCGCTCTACCGAGTCGGCGACAACATCATCATCTCCCACCCCAAGGATGCGCGCTGGATCAACGCCGTGGACCCCCAGAATCACTGGGACGCCTACGTGGGCAATCTTAGCGACATCCGCTATCACCGCTACATCACGGCCATTTCGGGCAACACCCTCACCGTGGACGCCCCGGTCTTCAATACCCTCGACCGCGCCCTCGCGCAGTCCGTGGTCTACAAATACAACCGCACCAACACGCTGAAGGAGGTCGGTGTGGAAAACCTCCGCGTCGAGGCCGGCACGGGCAACACCGACAGCATCCGCTTCGCCGGCGTGGAAAACTGCTGGATCAAGGGCGTCACCGTGCAGAACTTCTATCGCGCCGGCGTGCTCTTCACCCACGCCTCAACCCGCTCCACCGCGTTTGACTGCCGCGCCATCGATCCCTCCGGTGCCGCAGCCGGCGGCTCGTGGTACAACTTCTGCGTCGAAGAGGCCCAGCTGATCCTCTTCCAAAATTGCTACACCCGCACCTCGCGCCATGCCTTCGTCGGCAACGGCAAAGCCCTGGATTCCGGCATCGTGGTGCTCGACTGCACCATGGACAACCCCGTCACCTCGGCCGAGTTTCACCGCTACTGGGGCCAGGCCATCCTCTTTGACCGCTGCAAAACGATCAACCGCGGCACCTCGGACATCATCCGCCTCTACAACCGCGGCACGTCCGGATCCAATCACGGCTGGTCCGCCGCCCACTCCGTCATTTGGGCTTCCGATGCCGGCGGCGGCGATTTCACCGTGATGAAGCCGATGACCGCGCAAAACTACGCCATCGGCAGCCTCAACGCCCGCGTCGATGGCAACGGCATCAACGGCGGCACCGGCTCCATCGGCTACGTCGAAGGCACCGGACAGGCCGGGCTCCACCCCTCCTCGCTCTATCTCGCGCAGCTCGCCGACCGGCGCACACCAGCCGCGCCCAACTTCACCTTCGCCACCACGACCGGCTCCCGCACCATCGCCCAGGGCGCAAGCACGACCTACTCGGTGAACGTTTCCCAGCTGACCAACCTGACCGGCCCCGTCGCCTTCAGCGTCACCGGCCTTCCCTCCGGAGCGACGAGCTCCTTCA
>JALOTV010000160.1 GCA_025457685.1 Opitutaceae bacterium | reverse complement strand
GAGTTTCACCCACCTGCCTGACAAGCTCGGCGCGCGGCTCGGGGACGAGAAAGTGCGCGGCGATTTGCTCGTCGTGCGCACGCAGTTCACGGTTCAGCGAGCCGACTTCGGCATCATGGCCGGGCAGGCGACGGACAAGGTTTCCGAAACCATCCAGCTCTCGCTCAGTCTGGCCGGTGCGGCGCCACGAGAGTAAATCGGCCGAAAGGCCCGAACGAAAAACCACCCTTTCCCATGAACACATCCGCTTCAGCCCAGATCACCGGACTGCACCACATCACGGCCATCGCGAGCGATCCGCAGCGCAACGTCGATTTCTACGCGGGCTTGCTGGGGCTGCGCATGATCAAGCGGACGGTGAATTTCGACGATCCGTCGGCCTATCATCTCTACTACGGCGACGAGACGGGGAGGCCGGGCGCGATCATCACGTTCTTCTACTGGCCGGGGCACGAGGCGCTCGGGCGGGTCGGCCCGGGGCAGAATACGGCCATCGTGTTTTCGGCGCGGCCGGAGGCGCTCGGCTATTGGGAGACGCGGCTGGCGTCGGCCGGAGTGGCGACGGTGCGGCGCGTGCGTTTCGACGAGGACGTGCTGAGTTTCGCCGATCCCGACGGGATACCGCTGGAGATCGTGGCGGTGGCGGACGATGCGCGCACGGGCTGGGGCGGCGGCGAGGTGCCGGCGGAGCACGCGCTGCGCGGCATGCACACGGCCGAACTCACGGTGCGCGTCGCGACGAAGACCGAGCGCCTGCTCACCGAGGTAATGGGCTATCGTCTGGTCAAACGCGACGGTGCGCGGGCGAGGTTCGCGGCACCGGGCGCGGAGGCGCGTTCGGGGCACTTCGTGGACGTGATCGGCGACGCGGAGGCGCGGCCGGGCGTGGGCGGCGCGGGCACTATTCACCACATCGCGTGGAGCGTGCCGGACGACGAGACCGAGCTGGCCTTGCAGGCGCGGCTGGCGGCGGCGGGGCACCCGGTCTCGGACGTGCGCGACCGCGACTATTTCCACTCCATCTACTACCGCGAGCCGGGCGGCATCCTCTTCGAAATCGCGACGGCGAAGCCCGGATTCGCGATCGACGAGCCGGTGGAGCGGCTCGGCGAGAAGCTGCGCGTGCCCAAGCAATTCGCGGCGGCGCGGGCGATCATCGAGCGCAGGTTGCCGCCGCTGAAGGCTCCGGACTGGCACCGCATCGCGGTGAAAGCCTGATCCTGATTTCCCAAATCCAATTTTTACCATGAGCACCAAAATCAAAGTCATTTTCCACAGCCTCTACGGGCACGTCCATCAACTCGCCGAGGCCATCGCTGCCGGGGCGCGCGAAGTGCCGGGCACGGAGGTGGAGTTGTTGCAGGTCGCGGAACTCCTGCCCGACGCGGTGTTGGAGAAGATGGGCGCGATCGAGGCGAAAAAAGCCTTCGCGCACGTGCCGGTGGCGCAGGCCTCGGCGCTGGCGGAGGCGGACGCGATCCTGTTTGGCACGGGCACGCGGTTCGGCAGCGCGAGCGCGTCGATGCAGGCATTCTTCGACAGCACGGGCGGGCTGTGGGCGAAGGGCGCGCTGATCGGCAAGGTCGGCGGCGTGTTTGTCTCGACCGGTACGCAGCACGGCGGCCACGAGACCACGGTGACGGGCATGCACACCTTCCTGCTGCACCACGGCATGGTGGTGGCGGGCGTGCCCTACGCGGCGCAGGAGCTGACCAACATGAACGAACTCACGGGCGGCTCGCCCTACGGCGCGGGCACGCTGGCGGGCGCGGACGGATCGCGCCGGCCGACCGCGAACGAGCTGGCGATCGCGCGTTTCCAGGGCCGGCACACAGCGCAACTGGCGGCGAAGCTGGCGGCGAAATGAATCGGCGCGACGACGGCCGGAGACGACACCCGCGATGAAAACGTATTCTGAAAACGACTACACCCTGCGCTTCGGCGCGCCGCTCGGGCGGGCGCGCGCGGCGGTGATCCTCGTGCACGGCCGCGGGGCCTCGGCGGAGAGCATCGCAGGGCTGGCCAAGCTGTGGGCGGGGGCGGACGGGCTGGCGTTTCTCGCGCCGCAGGCGAACGGCGGCAGCTGGTATCCGCAGCGATTTCTCGCGCCGCTCGCGGCGAATGAACCGTGGTTGACGGCCGCGCTCGGACGCGTGGCGACGCTGGTCGCGGAGGCGGAGGCGGCGGGCGTGCCGGCGGAGCGCATCGGGCTGGCGGGGTTTTCCCAAGGGGCCTGCCTGGTGCTGGAGCATGCGTGGCGGGAGCGGCGGAGGTATGGATTCGTGGCCGGGCTGAGCGGGGCGCTGATCGGCCCGCTGGACACGCCGCGCGAGCGGGTGGGCGCGAGCCTGGGCGGCACGCCGGTGTTGCTCGGTTGCGCGGAGCGGGATGCGCACATCCCGCTGGACCATGTGGAGCATGGCGCGCGGGTGCTGGCCGATGTGGGAGCGGAGGTGACCAAGCTGATCTTCCCCGGCGAGGCGCACACCGTCTTCGCGGAGGAGGCGGAGTGGCTGCGCGCGCGCGGGCTGGCGCTGCTGGCGGGAGCCTAGGCGGAGGTGTCCGGCCGGGGATCGAGGTCCTGGATCTCGGAGACGAATTCGGAGACGTCGCGAAACTCCTTATACACGCTGGCGAAGCGCACGTAGGCGACGTGGTCGATCTTGCGGAGCTGCTCCATGACGCCCTCGCCGATGGCGTGGCTGGGGATCTCGTGCATGTGGCGGGCCTCGAGGATATCCATCACGTCGTCCACGAGCATGCTGACGCGTTCGGCGTCGATGGGGCGCTTGTGGCAGGCGGCGCGGACGGAGCGGACGAGCTTGTCGCGGTCGAAGGGCTGGCGGCGGCCGTCGTGCTTGATCACGACCACGTCCTCGCGGACGAGGGTCTCGATCGTGGTGAAGCGGTTATGGCACTCCTGGCATTCGCGGCGGCGGCGGATGGTGTTGCCCTCGCGGCTGATGCGGGAGTCGAGGACCTTATCGTCGATGGATGTGCACTTGGGGCAGCGCATGGGATCAGGCGTCGGGCTCGGCGCGGTCGAGGCGGAGGAAGTTTTCGAGGATCTTCATGCCGCCCTCGGTGGCGATGCTCTCGGGGTGAAACTGGACGCCCCAGATGGGCAGGGTGCGGTGGCGCAGGCCCATGATCTCGCCCTCGGCGGTCTCGGCGGTGACGGCGAGGCAGGCGGGGAGGCTGGCGCGCTCGACGAGCAGGGAGTGGTAGCGGGTGGCGGCGAAGCCCTGGGGGAGGCCGCGGAAGACGTCGGTGTCGCGGTGGAGGATGGGGGACGTCTTGCCGTGCATGAGGCGGTCGGCGCGCACGACGCGGCCGCCGAAGTAGTGGCCGATGGACTGGTGGCCGAGGCAAACGCCGAGGATGGGCTTCACGCCGGCGAAGGCGCCGATCATCTCGAGCGAGACGCCGGCCTCGGCGGGCGAGCAGGGACCGGGGGAGATGAGGATGCGGTCGGGGTTGAGCGCGAGGGCCTCGGCGGGGGTGATCTCGTCGTTGCGGAACACGCGCTGGGTCACGCCCAACTGGCCGAAGTATTGGACGAGGTTGAAGGTGAACGAGTCGTAGTTGTCGATGACGAGGAGCACGCGCGGGGAGGTGTTTGGAATATGACAGTGAGGCGACGGCGGCTTCGGGGGCAAGCGCGGGTCTCGGGCCGGGGTGGACGCGGCGAAGAGAGGGCGGATGTCACCAAAGGGGTGACAACGGGGGTGGGTTGGGCTTGGGTGCGGGACATGAATTTGCGCACCCGCCCCTTTGGAAACGTCGGTTTTAACGCGTCCGAGATCGGTCTCGGGTGCTGGCAGCTCGGGGGCGGGGACTGGGGGGCGCTGGACGAGGGCCTGGCGCTGCGCATCCTCGGCGCGGCGGCGGACGCGGGGGTGAATTTTTTCGACACAGCGGACGTGTATGGCGGCGGGCGGAGCGAGACCCTGATCGGGCGCTTTCTGAAGGAGTCGCCGGGTCGGAGGATTTTCGTGGCGACAAAGCTGGGGCGGACCGGCGTGCTGTATCCAAACAAATATGACAAACGCGGCCTGCGCGAGGCGACGGAGGCCTCGTTGCGGCGGCTCGGGGTGGAGGCGCTCGACCTCACCCAGCTGCATTGCGTGCCGGCGGAGGTGTTGCGGCGCGGGGACGTGTTTACCTGGCTGCGGGAGCTGAAGCAGGAGGGGAAGATCCGGGCTTTTGGCGCGAGCGTGGAGACGGTGGAGGAAGGCCTGTGGTGCCTGGAGCAGGATGGGCTGGCGTCGTTGCAGGTGATTTTTAACCTGTTTCGGCAAAAGCCGGCGGCGGAGCTTTTGCCCCGGGCGCGGGCGAAAGGCGTGGGCATCATCGTGCGGTTGCCGTTGGCGAGCGGAGTGCTGGCGGGGAACTTTACGGCGGCGACGACGTTCGCGGCGACGGACCATCGCACCTACAACCGGGACGGGGCGGCGTTTAATGTCGGCGAGACCTTCGCGGGATTGCCCTTTGCGAAGGCGGTGGAGCTGGCCGAGGCCTTGAAGGCGCAGGTGCCGGCGGGGTGGACGATGGCGCAGTTCGCGCAGCGCTGGATTCTGGATCATCCGGCGGTGAGCACGGTGATCACGGGCGCGAGCCGGGTGGCGCAGGTGGAGGCGAATGCGACGGTGTCGGGGCTGCCTCCGTTGGCAGAGGACGTGCACGCGAAGTTGGCGGAGTTTTATCGGCGCGAGGTGGCGGCGCATATTCGCGGGCCGTATTGAGGCGGGGTTTCGCGGTGAAATGACTTGAGGAAGTTTGTCACCAGATTGGTGACAAATGCGGGGGTGCGGCGGGCGGCTTGACCGCGGGGAGGGAGGGCGGGCAGGGTGCGAAGATGGAATCGACCGACAAGGCGCAGGCGGGGGAGGAGGCGGTCCGGCATCGTCGCCGGCGCCTCGCGGCGCTGGCGCTGGCCGGGATCGGGGCGACGGCCGTGGCGGTGTGGGCGGCGATGCAGCCGGCGGAGACCTGGGTGCATCTGAAAGACGCGCTGGGCGCGGCGGCGGCCTGGGTTCGCTCGCTGGGGGCGGGATGGTTTTTCGCGGCGTTCGGGGTATTGCCGGCGGTGGGCTTTCCGGTGTCGATCTTCGCGCTGGCGGCGGGGCCGCTCTTCGGGCCGGTGCTCGGGCTGCCGGCGGTGCTGGCGCTGTCCGGCCTGAGCATGGCGACGAGCCTGACGATCTCGTATGGGCTGGCGCGCCACGTCCTGCGGCCCTGGGTGACGCGCATGCTGGGGTTTATGGGGTATCGCATCCCGGTGGTGCCGCCGGCGCGGCGAAAAATGCTGACGGTGCTGGTGCGCATCACGCCCGGGCCGCCGTATGTGTTTCAAAGTTTTCTGCTCGGCCTGGCGGAGGTGCCCTTCGGGACCTACCTCGGCATCTCCTGGCTGATCTCGACCGCGAACACCTCGCTGGTGATCGTGTTTGGCGACGCGCTGGCGCACGGCAAAGGCAAGGTGGCGATCCTGGCGCTGCTCGGCGTGGCGGTGCTGGTGGCGGCGGTGAAAATCACCCAGCGCCTGCTGGCGAAACGGGCACGGCTGGCGAACGAGGCGACGGCGGCGGGCGAGGGGCAGGGAGGCGAGGGCGTATGATGCGCGGCGGGGAAATCGACCTCGGGGAGAAAGGCGCGACGCAGGCGGAGAGCGTGACGGAGTTTACCCGCCGGGTGAAGACGCTGCTGGAAGGCGTGAAGCCCGGCTGGGTGCGCGGCGAGGTATCGAATCTACGGATACAGGCGAGCGGCCACGTGTATTTCTCGCTCAAGGACGCGGGGGCGCAGGTGCGGGCGGTGATGTTTCGCGGGGACGCGGCGCGGCAGACCACGAAGCTGCGCGAAGGCGGGCAGGCGGTGGTGTATGGCGAAGTGTCGGTGTATGAGGCGCGCGGCGAATACCAGCTGATCGTGCGCGCGGTGGTGGACGACGGGGTGGGGCGTTTGCAGCGCGAGTTCGAGGCGCTCAAGGCGCGGCTGGCGGCGGAGGGCCTGTTCGCGAAGGAGCGGAAGCAGGCGCTGCCGCGGCTGCCGCGCACGGTGGGTTTTGTGACCTCGCCGACCGGGGCGGCGGCGCAGGATTTTGTCCGCATCCTGATCCGGCGCGGGTGGCGCGGGCGGGTGGTGGTGCTGCCGGCGAAGGTGCAGGGCGAAGGCGCTGCCGCCGAGATCGCGGCGATGATCGCGGCGGCGAACGACGGCACGGCGGCCGGGGTGGAATTTGACCTGCTGGTGGTGGGGCGCGGCGGCGGATCGCTGGAGGATTTGTGGGCGTTTAACGAGGAGGCGGTGGTGCGGGCGGTGGCGGGCTCGCGCGTGCCGGTGGTGTCGGCGGTGGGGCACGAGATCGATTTTACGCTATGCGATTTCGCGGCGGATGCGCGGGCGGAGACGCCGAGCGCGGCGGCGGAATTGATCAGCAGCGGCTTCGTGGCGGAGGTGGAGCGGCTGGAGCGGCTGGCGAAGGCGTTGCATGGCGAGGCGGAGGCGGCGATCGGAGCGGCGCGGGAGCGGGCGGGCGCGCTGGCGGCGCGGCTGCGCCTGCTCTCGCCGGCGGCGCAGGTGGAGCGCGGCTGGCTGAAGACGGACGATCTGCGCAACCGGCTGGACTCGGCGGCGGCGCATGCGATGCAGGCGCGCCGGCATGGGTGGGAGCGGCTGGCGGGGCGGCTGGCGGCGGCGAGTCCGGAGCGAGCGGTGGAGCGGGAATCGCAGCGATTGCTCGGGCTGTGGAAACGCCTGCAGGCGGCGAGTCCGGCCTCGGTGCTGAACCGGGGTTTTGCGATCGGGCGGAGGCGGGCGCGCGGGTGCGAGTGGAGTTCGCGGATGGTGACTTGCGGGCGCGGGTGGAGTGAGGGCGGCTTAATTTTGGCGGGGTTGGAGCCAGGTGAGGGCGGGGCGCTCGAGGGTGGAGGCGAGGCGGGCTTCGTCGCCCCACTCGGCCAGGCCGCGGCGTTCGTCGCCGTCGAGCAGGGCGATGAACTCGAGCTGGGCGCGGCCGGCGGGAGTGAGGGCGTGGCGAACGATTTCGAGGGCGGGCAGGGTGCGGCGGCCGAGGATATCGAAGAGGGGCAGATCCACGTGGCCGGCGACGGCGCGGTAAACGACCTCGGTGCAGACGAGCTTGTCGGCGCTGAAGAAATCGAAGTCGAAGTCGTAGGGTTTGCCCGCGTGGTCGAAGGCGCGGGCGATGATCTCGCGGCGGGCGGCCTCGTCCACGCGCGGGCGCAGGACGGCGACGCCGTCGGCGTGGCCGGCGGAGTAGTCGAGCGAGGTGAACACGACGCCCTCGCTCATGGCCTCGATGACGGCGAAGGGGTGGCCGCGGGAATCGGGGGCGGAGAAGGCGGCGAGTTTTTTCGCGACGCGCGGATCGGTGTCGAGACCGAGGGCGCGAAGGTCGTCGGCGGTGCCGACGTAGAGGGCGGCGTGGGGCCAGTAGCCGGGGAGGAAGGCGTTGGAGAGATACCAGTTGCGGCGCTCGATGAGGATGTCGCCGGGGCGGAGGCGGGTGCGGAGCTCGGCGAGCTGGTCGGGCGAGACGAGGGCGCGGCCCTGGCGCGGGGCGCGGAGGCGGGCGTCGCCCACGAGGGAGGAAACGGCGGAGCTGGCGCGGTAGAAGCCGGCGGCGGCGAGGTCGCGGGCGTCGTCGGCGCGGGTGGCGAGTTTCTGGCTAAGCCAGCCGCGCTCGGCGGAGGCGAGGCGGGTCAGCGCGGCGTGCAGCGCGGGTTGGAAATTCTCGGGCGCGGGCGCGGAAACGGCGGCGGGGTTGGTCGCGAGGGCGCGGGCGAGCATGCGGCGGTAGCCCCGGTGGAGAATATCGGCGGCGAGGGTGTCGTAGGTGTCGGGCGGGAGGTCCCAGCGCGGCTCGGCCTCGTTGAGTTTTTTCTGCGCGACGGGCGCGTCGTCGAAGGCGGAGACGAAGCGGGCGGCGAGATCGTAGGAGAGGACGAGCGCGACGGCGTGGAGGCGGGCGGCGCGATCCCGAGCGGGGCCGGGCAGGAGGCGGGCGTGGCGCTCGTAGGCCCAGGCGGTGCGGAGGGTGGCATCGCGCAGGGCGAGGAAGCTGACGACCATGCGGCGAATCTCGTCGTCGTCGGCCGGATCGTAGTAGCTGCGGCGACCGGCGAGGAGTTCGGTCTCGAAGGCGCGGAAGGTTTTTTCCAGGTCGGCGATGCCGGCGATGACGCCGGACAGGGCGCGTTCGTCGCGGTCGAGATCGGCGGCTAGAATGGCGAGAGGGACGGCGTCGAGGGCGGGGGAATCGGTGCGGCGCCACTCCAGCGGCCGGTCGTGCCAGACCCAGAAGACGGCGCCGGCGAGGAGAGCGGCGCAGGTGGCGGTGAGCGTGGAGGCGACCCATGCGGGCGGCTTAATCAGCCGACGTCTCGCAGCGGGGGCGGGCGAGGTGGCGGCGGGTGTGGCGGCAGGTGTGGCGTTCCAATCGGCGGCGAAGGTGGAGAGCAGGTTGGCGATGGCGGCGTGTTCGGCGCGCAAGGCGGCGGCGTGTTGGCGATCGAGCAGGAGGCGCAGCTCGGCCCACCACGCGCGGGCGCGGGTGCGGACGGAGCGGGACCACCGCACGCCGAACAACGCGGAGGCGGGGGCGAGGGCGCAGAGGAGGACGACGACCCACGGCTGGAAGTAGGCGGCGGCGGCGAGGGCCAGCGCGGCATACCAGACGAGCAGGAGGGCGGAGCCGAGGAGCAGGCGCCAGAGGGCGAGGGTGGCGCGGTCGCCGCGGCCCAGGCCGGCGGCGACGAGGCGGGAGAGGCCGAAAGGCAGGGCGTGCACGGCAAGACCCACGAGGGCGAAGAGCGCGCCGGCGCAGGCCCCGACGGCATCGCGCAGGAGACGGAGGGCGAGGAGCGGGCCGCGTTCCTGAAGCAGGCGGGCGTCGGCATCGAGCCCGACGCGCTGGAGAGCGGCGGCGTGGGCGGAGACGCGTTCGGCGGCGGCGTGGGCGCGGGCGGGATCGGCGCGGTGGAAATGGTTGAGCGCGTCGGCGGTTTGTTTGCGGAGGCGGAGGGCCTCGAGACCGGCGGCGGGGCGGGGATCGCGGCGCGGGAGGAGCGACTCGACCTCGTCGAGCAGGCCGGCCCAGGCGGGGTCGTCGAGATCGACGAGCTCGCGGCGGAGCCGGTGGTCGAGCTCGGGGGTGAGGGCGCGCATGGCGGCGTGTTCGTCGCCCGCGTGCGCGGCGAGCCAGGCGGCGACATCGACGGGTTCGCCGAGGCGGATCCACACGGCGGAGCGGAAGCGCTCCTTGCGCTCGTAGTTGAGCGCGACGGGGACGACGCGCAGGCCGGTCGCGCCGGCGGCGAGGGCCTGGAGGGCGAGGCGGGCGGCGCCGGATTTGACCTGGGCGAGGCGCGGGGCGTCGTGGGTTTTTCCCTCGGGGAAGATGCCGACGACGGCGGACGAATCGGTGGCGAGGGCGCGGGCCGCGGCGGCGAGGGAGTCGAGGTTGCGTTTGACGGCGCGGGGATCGTCGGCGCCGCGGTAGGCGGGGATCATGCCGGCGGCGCGTAGTGCGGAGCCGAATACAGGAATGGAGAAGAGCGGGGCCTTGGCGAGGAGGCGGACGGGGCGGCGGGCGACGACGCCGAGCAGGACGGGGTCGATCAGGGAGTTGGGGTGGTTGGCGATGAGCAGGACCGGGCCGGTGGCGGGCAGGCGGTCGGCGCCCTCGATCTCGATGCGCGGGTAATAGAAACGCACGAGGCCGCGGACGAACCAGCGGGCGAGGGCGGCGAAGGGAGAGAAGAGCGACATGGTGCGGCGGGGTCTGAAGACGGATGACGCAGCGGTGCGGGAGGTGTCGAGACGGGCTCGCGGCGTGGATTGTGTCTGGTATTTGTCTGATTGAAGGTTGAGGTTTGGGAGCGGGGTGGTTTGGGTGGGGTTTACCCCATGATTTCGCATTCTCTTTGGTGTCGGCGGCTGGCGTGTGTTTCCCGTGTGGGCGTGCTCGGCGCGCTTTGGTGGGCGGCGGGGTGGGCGAGGGCGGCGGAGAGCGATTTCGCCTATCAGCGCGGGGCGGTGAGCGGCACGCGCGTGACGGAGACGGCGGACGGCTGGCGCGGCGAAGGCGAGGGAGGTTTTCAGGTGCAGTTGAAGCCGGCGCAGGGCGAGGCCTGGAACATGAGCGGGGTGAGTTTGCTCGGACTGGAATTTCGCAACACGGGGCGGAGCGATCTGGTGCTGGACCTGCGGGTAAATAACGCGGGGGCGACGGACTGGAGCAACTCGGCGCTGGGGCGGACGATCGTGCGGGCGGGCGAGGCGGTGCCGCTGGTGGTCGGGTTGCCGAGGGCGGCGGCGAAGGGCGAGACGCATGCGGCGTTTTTGCGGATGGCGGGAAGGCCGGACGGGAGTTTCCGGCACTGGCATCACGTCGATCCGAGCCGGGTGGTGAGCGTGGATATCCACGGCGGCGCGAGCGGGGCGCACCGTTTCGAGGTGGGGCGGCTAAAAACCTGGCGCGCGATGGCGCCGTGGCGGCTGGAGGAGTGGCCGATGATCGACCGCTACGGTCAATACATGCACGCGGAGTGGCCGGGGAAGGTGAAGACCGACGACGACCTGAAGCGTGCGGCGCGGGAAGAGCAGGCGTGGTCGGCCGGGCTCGGCCAAGTGGCGGATCGCGGCCGGTATGGCGGGTGGGCGAGCGGGCCGAGGCGGGAGGCGACGGGGCGCTTTCGGGTGGAGAAGATCGGGGAGCGCTGGTGGTTCGTGGATCCGGACGGGCTCCTGTTTTGGTCGCACGGGGTGACGGGCGTGGGCACGGGTGGCTTTGGCGGCACGCCGGTGAAGCGCGACGAACGGGTGTTTGCGGAGCTGCCCGCGAAGGACGATCTGGAGTGGGGAATGTTTTACGACGCCCAGGGCGGCACCTACCTGTTTGGCAGGGCGAATCTGAAGCGGAAATATGGCGAAGGCTGGATGGAAACGTCCACGCGCCAGGAGGCGGCGCGGGTGGTCTATTCCGGGCTGAACACGATCGCGGCCTGGTCGGCGCCGGAGGTGATCCAGGCGGGGCGCACGCCCTACACTGCGATGGTGCATTTCGTCGGCGTGCCGGCGGCGACGGGGCTGCCGGATCCATTTGATCCGCGCACGCGGGAGGCACTGCGGGCGGCGTTTGGGGCGTATCCGGTGGCGTTTCGCGATGACGCGTTATGCGTGGGCGCGTTTATCAACAACGAGCTGCCCTGGGGAAAAGGCGCGCGCGGGCTGGCGGCGGCGGTGCTGGGCTTTGTGGAAAAAGACACGGCGGTGAAGCGGGCGATGCGCGCGTGGCTGGAGCGGAAATATGGCACGGTGGACGCGCTCAACGCGGCGTGGGGCGTGGCGCTCGCGGACTGGGCGGCGGTGACGAACTCGACGAGCGAACGCGACTGGGCGGGGATGCCGGACGCGGACGCCTCGGCGCTGGCGACGCTGATGGCGGAGGCGTATTACGCGATGGTGGACGAGGAGCTGAAGGCCTACGCGCCCGGGGTGTTGAACCTGGGGAGCAGGCTGCACACGAAGATCCCCGAGGTGATCGCGGCGGCGGCGCGCCACGTCGATGTGATGAGCGCGAACGTGTATGCGTATGACCCGAGCGCGGCGGTGTATGCGGTGAACGGGCGACCGGTTTTGCTGAGCGAGTATCACTTTGGGAACCTGACCGGGGCGAATCTCGGGTCGGGGTTGAAGAGCGCGCAGGACGCGACGCAGCAGGCGCGTTTGTTTCGCCGTTACGCGGAGCGGGCGGCGGCGGATCCGGCGGTGGTGGGGGCGCACTGGTTCCAGTGGCGGGATCAGAACGTGGGCGGACGCGGGGACGGGGAGAACTACGAGATCGGTTTTTTCGACGTGACGGACCAGCCCAAGCGCGAGCTGTTGCAGGCCTCGGCGGAGTTCGCACGCGAGCTATACCGGCTGAGGCGCTGAGGACGGATTTTTAACGCGCGGACGCCAAGCAGACCCAGGGAAAAGGTCACGAATCGGGACGGGCCCGGGAAGCTGAGTATCCAATGGGTGGATACGCGGGCCGGGTGGGAAACCCGGTCGGGCGCGGGCTCAGGCGCGCGGGGTGTAGGTCGTCTGGGTGAGGCGTTTGCCGAGGAGGGCGCGGAAGGTGGGGAGGTCTTTGACGGCTTTGAGCGCGATGAGCTGGCGGGCGAGGTTGCCGACGGCGGTGCCCTCGAGGGCGAAGCTGACGACGGGCACGCCGCAGGCGTCGGCGGTGGCCTGGCAGAGCAGGCGGTTCTTGGAGCCGCCGCCCACGATCAGGATGCGTTTGAAGGCGCGGCCGGACATCTTCTCGAAGGCGGCCTTGGCGTCGGCGTGGCCGCGGCCGAGGGAGTCGCAGATGAGGCGGGTGTAGCCGGCGAGGTTCTTGGGCGCGGCGAGTTTTCGTTTCTTCAACTGCGCGTCGATGGCGGCCTTCATCGATTTCGGGTTGGTGAGGGCGGTGTCGGTGACGTCGAGCAGGCCGGCGGGCGCGGGGAGTTTTTCGGCGGCGGTGATGAGCGCGGCCCATTCGGCGTCGTTCTTGGGGCGCGAGGCGAAATCCTTGAGCGTGCCCTCGAGGAGCCAGAGGCCGATGACGTTGGTGAGCGGGCGGTAGCGGCCGTCGCCGATGCGCTCGTTGGAGATGCGGGCGGCGAGTGCCTCGGCGCCGAGGACGGGGGTATCGGACTCGAAGCCGACGAGCGACCAGGTGCCGGAGCTGAGGAAGAGGTCGGTGCCATCGGGCGAGGCCGGCATGGCGTCGTAGGCGCAGGCGGTGTCGTGGCCGGGGACGGCGATGACTTCGGTCTTGGCGAGGGCGGGGATGTTTTTCACCCGGCCGAGCTTGGCGCCGGCGAGCACGGGTTTGCTGAACCAAGTGGCGGGCAGGCGGAAGTGGTCGAGGGCGGCGCGGGACCAGTCGTTGGAGTGGACGTCGAGCAATTGGCTGGTGCTGGCGATGGTGAGCTCGTTGGCCATGCGGCCGGAGAGCAGGAAATTAAAGTAGTCGGGCAGGAAGAGGCAGCGAGTGGCGAGGTCGGTGACGGCGGGGCAGGAGGCGACGGTCTCCTCGAGCTGGAGGGAGGCGTTGTAGAAGACGTTGGGGATGCCGGTGGCGGCGTAGATGCGGTCGAGGGCGGCGCGGGTGTTGGCCAGGCGTTTGAGGCCGGGCTGGGTGCGGGCGTCTCTGTATGCATGAACTGGATACACGAGGCGGCCGGCGTCGTTGACCAGGGCGTGGTCGACGCCCCAGGTGTCCACGCCGACGGAGGCGAGGGTGGCGCCCTTGGGCAGGGCGGCGACGGCGGCGGCGAGGCCGGTCTGGATCTCGTGCCAGAGGCCGGCGATGTTCCAGTAGTCGTGGGCGCCGAGGGTCTGGAAGGCGTTGGGGAAGCGATGAACCTCGCGGAGCTCGAGGCGTTGGTTTTTCCAGGTGCCGAGGATGACGCGGCCGGAGGTGGCGCCGAGGTCGATGGCGGCGAGGTGGAGGGGGCGGGCAGAGGGCATGGGGACGGAAAAGAGGTGCCCACGAAGCACACGGAATGACACGGAAGAAGTCGGAGGGGAGAGGTCGTTCCCCGGCGGTTTCTTTTCCGTGTCGTTCCGTGTGTTCCGTGGGCGGAAAAAAATCAGGCGAGTTGGAGGGCCTCAGAGGCGCGGCGGGCTTGGGCGCGGTAGAAGTCGGCCTGGGCGGGGTCTTTGATGTCCACGTTCCAGGTGGGGATCATGGCGGTGAGGCGCTTTTGGCACGCGGGGTCTTTGATGAGTTCGGGGAAACAGAGCTTCACGACCTCGAGCACGATGTGCACGCAGACCGAGGCGCCGGGGGAGGCGCCGAGCAGGGCGGAGATGGTGCGGTCCTGATTGGTGATGACCTCGGTGCCGTAGTGGACGATGCCGGCCTCGCCGTCGGTCTTCTTGATCGCCTGCACGCGGATGCCGGCGTCGATGAGTTTCCAGTCTTCCTTCTTCGCGCCGGGGTAGAACACATGGAGAACCTGCATGCGGTCGTCCATCGACTGGGTGCCCTGTTGCACGAGGTATTTGACCAGATCGAGGTTGGTGGCGCCGATCTTGAGCAGGGTGAGGAGATTGTGGGGCTTGATGGAACCGGGGAGGTCGAAGTGGCTGCCCTTCTTGTGGAGGAAC
>JALOTV010000159.1 GCA_025457685.1 Opitutaceae bacterium | reverse complement strand
CGCGCTGCGGCCAAGCGCCACTGACTCCGGCGGACGGCCTCCAGGCCAGCCAGCCCACCAGGCCCAGCCCGCCCCACAACGCGAGGGTGCCTGCCGCCTCGTGCAACAAATCGTAGTGCCCGGGAAAATACCGCGCCGTGGTCGAGATCACCAGGATCCGCGCCACGTTGACCGCAAAGCCGATCACCACCGCCGGCGGCACCAGCGCCGCGATCACCCCCGCGCGCCGGCCCGCGATCCCGCCCGCCAGAATGGTCAGCAGCGCCGCCGAGGTGATCAGGCCAAAGCCGTTGCACTCCGTCGCCACCAGGAAATGCCCCTCCGCCACCGAGAGCACGAGCTGCGGATCGGACTCCGTGCCTGCCAGCCTGAGCTGAGGCGCGAGGCGAAGCAGATCGAGCACCTTGGCCGCCCCCACCCCAGCAAGCTGGCGCAGGGGCCAGTCGAACAATGGAAACGCCGCGATGATCGCGCCAAACGCCACCACGCCCGCGACCAGAGGCCGGAAAAAGCGCGACACCCCCTCGCCAAACAAGGCCTGCAGGCAGCCGGCCAAGGCCAACGCCAGCCCGGGCAACACCAACAACGACCACCCGCTCACCGCCGCCAGCGCCACCAGCCCAAATGCCGCCGCCAGCAAGCCCAGCGTGCGGTTGCACAGGTCTCCACGCACCCGCAGTTCGGCGCGATGCTGCCAGGCCACCAGCCCCGCCGCCGCCACCAGCAGAATAAAGGCCTGCCGGATCTGCTGCCGCGCCACCGTCTCCTCCACCATCCAGCGCGTCACCGGCCAAAACACCGCCGCCGTCGCCGCCACCAGCACCCAAGCCAGCGTGCGATCACCGCCCGCCGCGGGCTCGCGCGAGTCGCGGCCGGAGTCGGCAGATTGGGGCGGCGTGGATTCCGGTGAGGTCATTTTAAGCCCCTGTCATGCACGAGCCCTCGCCCGCGCACAAGTTTCTCGCCGCGTCAGCCCCGCCTTGCTCCCGCCGCTTGGTCCGGCTGTGCTCATCAAAACCGGCACCATGCCTCCGCTCCTACTGCGCATCCTCCCGCTTGTCGCCCTGCTTGGCTGGGTCTCGGGCTGCGCGCATCGGCCGCCGGCGCCGGCGACCGCGCTTTCGCCCTCGGCGGGGCGCCCCGAGCAGACTGCCAGCGCCGCACGTCTTGCGCCGCCCGGCACGACCGTCGCGCGCATGGATCCCTCGACCGCCTTCGCGCCCCGCCTCGTCGTCACCACCCAGGTCGCGCACGGCGACCTTTTCCCCTACGCCTTCGGCCCCGCGGGAGATCGTTACGTATCCGTTTCCCACCTACACCGCGGCCAGCGGGCGCACATCATCCCCTTCGCGATCAACTACGGTGTCTCGCCCGACCGCCGCACCGACCTGACGTGCGAGTTGGAGATACGCCGCCCCGACGGCTCGTCCGACGGTCCCGCCATCTCTTCCGTCATCTGGCAAGGCGCGGTGGCCAGTCCCGCCTTGGTGATTTACCCGCGCCACACCGTCACGTTTCACCCGCTCCGCGCCGATCCGCTGGGCGACTATGTGATCACCGCCAAGGTCACCGACCACCTCGCGGGCGAGACGGTCACGCTCGTGCACACGCTCACCGTCGCCGACTACCAGCCGCCCTCCCTGCCCGCCGGTTTTGACGCCGTGGCCTGGATGCGTGCCTACTACCAAAACCCCGCGCCCGAGCTGGCCCTGTCCGCCCTGCCCGCGCTCACCCTTGGCCGGCCCTCGGATCGGCGCGCCTCCGAATTGCCGGGCGTGCTGGGTTTCTACGATCAACTCCTCGCGGACAACGACTGGTTGTTGCCCGCGTTCTGCGCCCGCCTCGCCGTCGCCGACCCTGACGAGGCCTACGCACTGTCCCTCGTGCTTGGCCATCACCTGCGATCTGCCGCGACTCCGCCCGAGGGCGTGGATTTCGCGAGCTGGATTCGCCTCGCCGATTTCCGCGCCTACCCCTGGCCGGGCGACACCGCGGCCCCGCTCACCCGCACCGCCCAGCTCGAGAGCCTGTGGGGGCGCTTCTTTGCCAGCGGGCTCTACGCGCCGGTGGAAACCATCCTTGCGGCCCTGAAAAACCATGCCGACCTCGGCGCGGCCTACCGCTGGCAGGAACTCCAAAACGCCGCCGGCCAACCGGCGGATTTGTCCCCCTCCGCCCTCGCCGACGAAAGTGAGCCCTCGGATTATTCTGGCGCCCCGCCCGCCGAGGTCCGCCGCGACGTGCTGTTGCGCAACGCCCTCTGGTCGCTCCGCCAACAGGCCCGCCAACACACGCTCATCCGCGCCTACCTCGATTGGGTCGCCCGGCTAGACGAACTTCCCCCGGCCGAGGCCGTTCTTTTGCGCCACGTGCTCGCCCCGGACCAGACTCCCCCCGCCCAACCCGCCTCGGAGGTCACGGAGCTGTCTTCACGATGAAAACCATCGCCGCCGCCCGCGAAACCGTCCGCCACTCGCGCCTCGCCTGACTTTGCCTCCTTCTCCGCCCGTGCGTTCCCGCCTCGCGCTTCGTCCCGCCTTTTTCGCCGCCGCCCAACTTTTCGCGCTCGCGGCCGTGCTCGCATGGCTCGCCACCTTCATCCCGTCCTCGTGGCGTCCATCGCGCGCCCCCGCGCCCGTGGCCTCGGCCTACGCCCTGACTCCGGAAAAACTGCGCGCTAGCCCGTGGTTCGACGCCATCCTCTGGCTCGATCTGCGCAGGCCCAAGGACTACGCCGCCGGTCACATCCCCGGCGCACTGCCTTTCGACGAGGCGTCGTGGGACGAGCATCTCGGCCAGCTCCTAGATCGCTGGTCGCCGGATACGCCGGTGGTCGTCTATTGCGATTCCCCCGCCTGCGGAGCCAGCGAACGCGTCGCCGCCCGTCTGCGCCAGGAATTGGGCGTGGACAACATTCACGTCCTCGCCGGCGGCTGGGCCGCCTGGACCGGTCAGACCCCGCCTGCATCCGACGACTCCGTATCCACCGCGCCATGACACCCGCGCCCCTCCGTTCACCGGTCGCACTGCTCGCGCTTCTCTGCCGTCTAGGCTTCGCCGCGTTGCTGCTCGTCGCGGCCATCCCGAAAATCATCGATCCGAGTTCATTTAGCATCTCGGTCGCCAACTATCGCCTGCTGCCCGCCGCGACCTCCGCCTTCGTGGGCCACACCTTGCCGTGGCTGGAACTGGTCACCGCGCTCGGCCTGCTGGCTAGCCGACAATGGCGGGCCGGCGCATGGTTGCTGGCCACCGGCCTCAGCCTCGTCTTCGCCGGAGCCGTCGCGTCCGCCTGGTGGCGGGGGCTGGATATCGAGTGTGGCTGCTTCGGGAGCGGTGGCTCCATCACCGCCTACTCTGTTTTGCTCCGCATCGGCTTGTTCGCCATCGCGCTGGCCTCGGCCATTCACAGCTGCCTGTTGCCACCGGCGCACCCTCCGAGCCAACGCCCCGCCCCATAGCGCTTGCCGTGCCGCCCGGCCCCGCATTCATCAACGATTCACATTTTCCGGCATCCACCCTCTACCTGACACACCACATGAGCACCTCCCATATCTGGCAGTTCTATCGCATCGGCGGCTTTGACCAAGTAGCCCTCACCACCGCAGCCGACCTCGAAAATCTCCACACCCTCGACCAAAAATTGTGGGCCGCGCTCTCCTGCCCGGTAAAGGGCCTGGAACTCGACGAAAAGACCCTCGCCTTGCTCGACTCGGACAACGACGGCCGCATTCGCGTGCCCGAACTCCTCGCCGCCATCAAGTGGTGCCGACCCTATTTCAAGGATCTTGCCGTGTTGCTCTCCGGCAAGGGCCTCCACGCCCGAAGGCTCAGCCGCGCTCGCCTCCGCCAAACGCATCCTCGCCTCGCTCGGACGCAGCGACGCCGCCGCGATCACCTTGGCCGACGCCACCGACACCGCCAAACTCTTCGCCTCCACCAAGCTCAACGGCGACGGCCTCGTCACGCCCGCCTCCACCGATGATCCCGCGCTCGCCGCGCTCATCACCGATATCATCGCCACCACCGGCGGCGCCCCGGATCGCTCCGGCCAGCCCGGCATTAACGTCGCCCACCTGGACTCTTTCCTGGGCGACGCCGCCGCCTACCTCGCGTGGTCCGAAAAGGCCTCCTCGCCCGCTACCCTTACCCTCGGCACCGCCACCGCGGCCGCCGCCGCGGCCGTCGCTGCAGTCCGTGCCAAAGTGGACGACTACTTCGCCCGCGCGCGCCTCGCCGCCTTCGACACCCGCGCGCTGGGCGCGGTCAACCGCGCCGAGTCCGAATACCTCGCCATCGCCGCCAAGGACTTCACCATTAGCTCGGCCGAAGTGGCCGACTTCCCCCTCGCCCGCGTCGCCGCCGCCGCGCCCCTGCCCCTGCTTGAAGGGACCAATCCCGCCTGGGCCGCCCGCCTCATCGCCCTCCACCGCGACGCCGTCACCCCGGCTTTCGGCGCGGCCACCACCGAACTCACCGAGGCCCAGTGGACCGAGCTCACCGCCAAGACCGACGCCTACGCCGCCCATGCCGCCGCCAAAGTGGGCGGCTCCGTCGCTGGCCTCGGCGAAGAGAAACTCCGCGCCCACCTCGCCGCCGCCGACAAGCTCCGCCCCGCCTTGGTCGCCCTGTGCGCCGCCGATGCCGCGCTCGCCCCCGAGTTCGATTCGATCGCCAACGTGGAAAGGCTCCTGCGCTACACCCGCGATTTCCGCGCCCTGCTGCACAACTACGTCAACTTCCTCGATTTCTACTCTCCCGACCACCTCGCAGTCTTCCAAGCGGGCACCCTCTACCTCGACACCCGCGCCACCGAGCTCTGCATCGAGGTCGCCGGTCCCACCCCGCTCGCCGCGATGAGCAAGATGTTCATCGCCTACTGCGACCTGAAGCGCCCCGGCATGCCCCCGCGCAAGATCGCCGCCTGCTTCACCAACGGCGACAGCGACTTCCTCTTCGTCGGCCGCAACGGCCTGTTCTACGACCGCCAGGGCCGCGATTGGGACGCCACCATCACCGCCATCGCCGACAATCCCATCAGCGTCCGCCAGGCCTTCCTCGCGCCTTATAAAAAGTTCCTCCGCATGATCGAGGAACAGATCGCCAAACGCGCCGCCGCCGCCGAGGCCGAAAGCAACGCCAAGCTCGCCGCCGCCGCCGACAAGACCGCCAACGCCGATAAGCTCGCCGCCAACAAACCCGCCGAACCCAAGAAGGTGGACGTCGGCGCAGTCGCCGCCATCGGCGTCGCGGTCAGCGGCGCGGTCAGCGTCGTCACCCTCATGCTCGGCTACATCTTCGGGCTGAGCTGGTGGCAATACCCGCTCGTGCTCGTCGGCCTCACCCTCGTCATCTCCGGCCCGTCCATGCTCATCGCCTGGCTCAAACTCCGCCAGCGCACCATGGGCCCCATCCTCGAGTCCAACGGCTGGGCCATCAACGGCCGCGTGAAGATCAACATCCCCTTCGGCACCAAACTCACCGAACGCGCCCAGTTGCCCAAGGGCAGCAAACTCGACCTCAACGATCCCTACGTGGACCGCGAGGCCGCCCAACGCCGTCGCAACGCCTTCTACGGCACCTTGCTCGCCCTGCTCGTCGTCACCGCCGCCGCCGCGTGGTATTTGAAGGTCTGGCCCTTCGCGCCGCAGTCCGCCGCCGCCCCGGCGGCTATCCCCGCCGCCGAGGCCCAGCCCTGAGCGGGCTTCAATAATGCGGCGGCCGCTCGGCCGCCGCATCCGCCAGTCCACCGATTCCGGAGCCGGGCTCGCTGGCCGCAGCCCGTTCCCGCAGACGCAGCAGCTCCGCCTGCGCACGGTCCAGACGCCTGGCCAGATCCAGCATCTCCTTGTCCTGCTGGGTCACGTGGTGCTCCAGCCAGGCCACTCGTTCCTCGAGTTTTTCAATGCGTGCGTCGGACATGGGGGTTTTCTTTTTTCGCCGGCGTGTCGTGCGCATCTGCCGCACCGCCATCTTGGCGCTCCACTTCCCGTTTTAGCTCCTCCAGCTGCGGCTTGATCACCGAGGTGTAGCAATCCGGGCACACCGAATGGCTGAAATCCGTGCCGGTCCGCGCGTTGATGTAGCTCTCGATCTGCTGCCAGTAGTTTCGGTCGTCGCGCACCTTTTTGCAGTAGCCACAGATCGGCAAACACTCCTCCAACTGCCGCACCTGCGTGGCATACTGCACGATACGCTCGGCCACATGTAGCCGCATCGCGATGCGCAGCGGGTCCAGCGGCTTATGCAAAAAGTCATCCACGCCCGCCTCGATCGCCTCGCGCTGGTTTTCCTCCGAGGGCAAGATGCCGGTTAGGAGAATGAAATAAACGTAGTCGCGCCCCAGCCGAGCCCGCAGACGGCGGCAAAGCTCCAAGCCGTCCACGCCCGGCATCACCCAGTCGCTCACCACCACGCGAAACTCCTCGTGCTGGATCGCCGCCAACGCCTGCTGACCGTCGGTCGCGGTCACCACTTCGTGACCAAGTTTTTGCAGGGCCCGCTTCAACATGGCCAAGGCCACCGGATCATCTTCCACCGCGAGGACTTTCATGGTCGGCGCGCGAGGTTGGTTGATCGAAAACTCATCCCTGCAAACATGGAAAAACTCCCGCCCAGGGCAACACCCGCGTGAGGATCGTCACCGCGCGGCGCCTTGCTCGACTGCCGCACGCTCACGCTCCAGCCGTTCGCGGGTGGCGGGCGACGCCGGCCGCGCCCCGGGCCCGGCTTTCACCGGCAACACCGGCAAATCCAAAAAATCCGCCGCATCCAGCAACTGCACCGCCTCGCGAGGATCACGCACCTTATCGGCCGCCTCGCGCAGATACGCCGCGCCTTCGCCCAGCCCCATCTGCAAAAACCCGTCGCGCGCCGCCTCGCGCACCGCAGGGTCGGCATGCGTGAGATACTTCGCCAGCGCCGGCAACGCCGTCGCCGAGTAGGTCACCACCGCCGCCTCGATTTCCACCCATTCGCGGGGGCGGTCATCGCCGACTTGCGTAGCCGGTGCCAAGGTCTGCGGCGCCAGGGAGACCCGCGGCGAAACGTTCTCCCGCGTATCGGACGGCACGGACACCGGCTGACTCGGCGACATCACCGCAGGAGCCGTCGCCTCCGGATCGGCCGCGACGACAACTACCTCCGGGCTTGGCACCGCCTCCGTGGCAGTCGCTCCGTCCTTCCACCAAATGGCCGCGATCAAGACACACAGGGCTCCCGTTGCCCAAACAAGCGGTTGGCGAAAAAAACGCGTGGCGTGCATAAAATGAAAACGTCCCAGCAAAAACAAAGCGCCGGCCCTGGGTAAAGGGCCGGCGCAAGGCAAGAAAGGCCCGGCAATGCCAGGCCTCCGCATCAAGGCATTGCAGGGTCGGAGCTGGAGCCGGAATAGCTCGCGACGATCTGCGCCTTCAGCTCCGCCAGTTCTTCCGGCATGGCGTCCAGATAGGGCGTGATGTCGGCGAGCACGCGACTGGGCGCAAAACTCAGACTCATGGTTGCCGGTCCCGTTTGGTTATCAGAAAACTCTTCCATGCCGGAGCTCGACACCTCGTAGGAGCCCGTGGCGTTGTTCACCCGAGCGCTCGAGATGACGTAGAGGCCGTTTTTGGTATCGAATCGCCCACTGTAGGAGAGGTGCCCGCAAAACTCCAGGGACATGCCATCCGGAGAAGTGTAAGTCTCGGTCCCCGCGTCGAAGTAACTCGGAAAGAGCTCGATCCGCACAGGGTCCGTCCCGCTCACGGTGCTGCTAAACGTGGTCACACCTTCGCTGTCTTCCTCGATACCCTCGCTTGTGGACCGGTGACTGTAGGCCGTTCTGGAGCGGGAGTTGATGGCATCCGCCGAAGCGTCGCTGGTGTAGAGCATCAGGGCATCGCGAGGAGATGACGCCGTGTAGCCCTCGCGGCCGACGTAGTAAATGGTGGAGCCCCGCTCGATGAAGAAGAGCATGGTCACCTCATCCTCGCTTTCAATGTCTTGCGCGGGCTGGACCATGACCAGGCTGTAGCCGATCGGGCTGGTGATATTCACCAGTTCGGCGTCGATCAGGGCCTGGATAAACTGCACGTTGGAGTAGCGCAGCGTTTTCAGTTTGGTGACGTATTCGGTCACTTCTTCCATCACCAACTCGTAAGGCTCGTCCCTGGTTCCAAAGTTTCGGATCCGCTGGGTCGTCTTGGTGGTGTAGTAGTAAGAGGGGTCGTTTGCGTTGGCCGGCGCGTAGTCCAGCGGGTCCTGCTGCTCGGAATAGATCACGGCCGGCGGTCTGTCCTCATAGTTTTCCTGATTATCGATCACGCTCTGCTTAACCAAGAAGGCACCATGCGTGGTGGTGGCCGTGACGGTCAGGGTGACAGTGGACTTGGTGCCTGGAAGCGCGCTGGACTGCGCGAACGACACCCCGACGGCGGCCAGCGCGGTCAGGGCGGAGAGCAGGATTTGGGTGGTTTGCATGAGGTGGACGTGCACCAGAGGCCTACCGCGTTTTTACTTATAATTGAAGCCCTTACTGAGAAATACTTTCCGTCTCGGGAAAATTTTCCGCGCAGTTGCACATGGGCAAAGCAGTCGGGGCGGCACACCGTCCCCGTGGCCCCGCCCAGTTCACTTCCGCACCCCGAGCGAGCGCGTGATGCGGCGGCGGACCCATTCGCCGAGCAGGTCCAGCACGGTCACCAGCGCGAGGATGAAGAGCAACACGGTGGCCACCTTGTCCCACGCATAGTATTCGTAGTAGCTGGCCAGCTGCGCACCCAGCCCGCCCGCCCCCACGTAGCCGATGATCGAGGCCGCGCGGAGGTTGTATTCCAGCATCCAGAGCACGTGGCTGGCGATGAGCGGCTTGGCGTGCGGCCACAGCCCGTATTGAAAGGCCTGGGCGCGATTCGCCCCGAGAGCCGACAAGCCGCGCGCCACCTCGGCGTCCACCGATTCAAAGGCGTCGCTGAAAAACTTCCCGAGATATCCGAGCGAATAGAGCGTCAACGCGAGCACGCCCGCGAGCGGGTTGGCCCCCACGATGGCCACGCCAAACAACGCCCACACCAGGCTGGGCACGGTGCGCGAAAAGTTCATCACCAGCCGCGCCGGCGCCACCAGCCAGGCCGGCGCGATGGTGCGTGCACCGATCACCGCCAGCGGCAGCGAGAGCACGGTCGCAAACACCGTCGCCAGCACCGCGATCTGGAAGGTCTCGCCCAGCGCACGCAGCGTCTCGCGCCAGACCGACCAGTCGGGTGGGAAAAAATGCCCGAGGAAACGCGAGAGATTCGCCCAGGTGTCGAGATCGCGTCCCGAGCCGCGCATCGCCGGCCACGAGGCGATTACCGCCAGCGCGAACGCGGCCACGGTCACCGTAAACACGTTTATGCGCGGCGGAGGCGGCGGCTCGGCAGGCAGCCCCGGCGGCGTGGCTGGATTGACCACGACGGGCGCGGGAGTGGGCGCGCTCATCGGCGCACCTCGCGGACTTTCCAGTTGGCCGGGTCCCCCGGATCAAAACTCAGCGCCAGGTCGGCGAAGCGCTCCACCAACTCGGCGTTGTGCAACACGCACAACACGGTGCGCCCATGTTCGCGCGCCTCCTGGCGCAGCAACCCGAGCACGCGTCCGGTCAGGTAGGCGTCGAGGGCGGACACCGGTTCGTCCGCGAGATAAAGATCGGGTTCCTGCAGGAGCGCGCGCGCGATGGCCGTGCGCTGCTGCTCCCCGCCCGAGGTCTGGCAACTCCAGCGGTGCACCTGCGCCCCGAGACCGAGATCGCAAAGGATGCGGTAGGCCGCCTGCCGGTCCTCGCGGGGAAAACCAAACAGCGTCCGCCAGGCGGAACGTCTGCCCAGCCGGCCGGCCAGCGTGTTGGTCAACACCGTCGCGTTCGGCGTCAGCAGGTTTTGCTGGAATACGATGCCTGTGCAGTGCTGCAGCTCCAACGGGCGGTGATCGCAACCCTGGTGGCAGCGCACGATGACCTCGCCTTCCGTAGGCTCCAGCAGGCCCGCCACCGCGGAGAGAAAGGAGGACTTGCCCACGCCGGAGGGCCCCACCACCGCCACGAACGCGCCGCGCGGCACCGCCAGGTTGAGGCCGCGCACCAACCAGCGATCGCCGCGTTTAAGACCCAGCCCGCGCAACTCGAGGTGGGGCGCGCTCGCGACGCCGCGCGAGACCGGCGGCGTCGTGGAACTTTGGATACGGCGTTCGCTCACTGCTTGAGGGCCTTTTTCGCCAGAGCGAGCGCCTCGGCCAGCGCGGCCGTGTGCGCGGCGCCGTCAGCCGGCACCAGCTTGGTGGTGAACAGACGGTCGCGAAGCTCGGCGTGCGCGGGCTCGTTCAGCGCCAGCAGCGCCGCGCGCAGAGCTTCCGCGTCCGCGGCGCCGAGACTCCCGCGCACCGCGAGCACATGGCTCGGCACCGGCCCCTGTTTTTGCAATACGCGCAGCCCCGCCCGCTGCTCGAGGGTCAGGTGCTTGTCCTGATCGAGCACGTAATAGGAAACCGCCGCCGCCTCGGCCTCGCCGGCGAGCACGCGCTCGATCGCCGAGACATAGCCCACCCCGAAGAAGACGTTGCCCGCCCCGAAAAAGCCCGCCGGATCCGCGTCCGCGCCGAGCAGGCCACGACGCTCAAGGTCCAGCAGGGGAACGATGAACCCGCTCGTGCTGGTGCGGCTGGCAAAGGCGACCGGCTTGCCGCGCAGGTCCTCGATCGAGGCGTAGGGGGCATCCTTTTTCACCACCCAGTAGCTGTCGTAGGCGGTGCGGCCGTCGGCGAACTCGCCGGCCAGCAGCAAGTCGGCCACGCCACGTGCCCGCGCGTTGACCAAGTCGGTCGCCGAGAGATAGCCGAGATCGATCGTTCCATTGGCAAACCCCTCAAGGATCACCGTGCCCGAAAGGGGGATGATCGTCTGCACCGGCCGGCCGAGGCGCTCGCTCAAAAAAGCGTCCAACTGCGTCTTCTCCGCCCGCAAAACCTCGGGGTTTTTGTCCGGCTTTAGCGCCACCACGAATTGCTTCACATCCTCGGCACGACCCAGCGTCGCCGCACCGATGAAGAGCAAGCTGACCGCCGCAAAGACCGTGGTTCGAATAAACTTCATAAGCCACAACTGCTACTGAGACACGCTCTCAAAATCAAGCCCCGCCCTCGGTTTCTTACCCTCACCCTACCGCCACTTTTCACCCAATCATCCTACCTCTTACCC
>JALOTV010000158.1 GCA_025457685.1 Opitutaceae bacterium | reverse complement strand
GAGAATCGGCATTGACCGCGTTTTAAGCGGGTGCGTAGCGTGACCGATTCCATCCGAGAAACCCTTCAACCTTTCCAAGACCGTGAACATCCAAATCCAAGACGTCTCCCCCACCCGCAAGAGCCTGACCGTCAGCCTCGACGCGACCGAAGTCGCCGCCGAATACAAGGCGGTGATCGGCGAAGTCGCCAAGCAGGTCCGCATCCCCGGTTTCCGTCCGGGCAAGGCGCCGGCCAATCTGGTGCTCAAGCAATACGGCAAGGCCGTGCAGGATGAGTTTAAGCAAAAGATCGTCGGCAAGGCCTACCGCGACGGCATCAAGGAGTCCAAGCTGGACGTCGTGCAGGTGACCAACGTGAGCGAGGGCGACATCGCCCCGGACAAGTTCGCTTCCATCGTCATCACGGTCGATATCCGCCCCGCCTTCGAGCTGCCCGACATCGCCGGCATCGCCGTCACCGTTGCTCCGACCGAGCCCACCGACGCCGAAGTGGCCGCCGGCATCGACGCCCTCCGCGGCGAGCGCGCCGACTTCAAGGTCGCCGAACGCCCCACCCAGAAGGGTGACTACGTGAAGATTTCCTACGAGGGCACCATCACGGGCCAGGCCATCCTCGACATCGTTCCCGACAAGCAGATCTACGGCAAAGTCCCGCAGACCTGGGAAGAGGTCGAAGGCGAGAGCGAAGGCCTGATCCCCGGCCTCGGCAAGCAGCTCGCCGGCCTCAAGACCGGTGACAAGAAGGACGTGACCGTGGTGTTCCCGGCCGAGTTCAAGGGCGCGCCCGATCTGGCCGGCAAGACCGCCGTTTACGCCGTCGAGGTGCTTGAGATCCGCGAGCGCGTGCTGCCCGAGCTCAACGAGGAATTCTTCAAGGCCAACCAAGTTGACGACCTCGCCGGCCTCCAGGCCAAGGTCCGCACCAACCTCAAGGCCCGCAAGGAGCACGAAAACGCCGCCGGCAAGCGCCGCCAGGTGGTCGAGGCGCTCAACGCCAAGATCGAGTTCCCCGTGCCCCAGAGCCTGATCGACCAGGAGACCAACTCCGTGCTGCGCCAGTTCATCCAGGAAAACCAGCGCCGCGGCCTCACCCAGGAGCAGTTCGAGAAGGACAAGGACCAGCTCATCGCCGGCGCCAAGAAGGCCGCCGAGAGCCGCGTGAAGACCCAGCTCATCCTCGCCCGCATCGCCGAGCAGGAAAAGCTCGCGGTCGAGGCCTCCGACATCGACGCCTTCCTCTATCGCCAGTCCATGCAGACCGGCACCAAGCCCGAGAAGCTGGTCAAGGAGCTGACCAACGACCGCGACCGCCTCCGCGCCGTCCAGCAGAGCATCATCTTCGACAAGGCCCTCGACCTCGTGGTCGCCAAGGCCGTGGTCACCGAGGCCGCCGCCTGATCGCGGGCACTTCGCCGGACCTTGCTTCCAGACCGGGCGGGCACCTTCGGGTGTCCGCCCTTTTTTTGCCCTTGCCGCCGAGGGCCGGCCGTCGCGATTCTGACCCTTCGCGGCATTTTCTTTGGTCAGGCCGGTGACGCCGCGTCGCTCCCATCGGCCCAAAAACGTCAGCAACCTTCAACCCGCGTCCTCGCAAGAGGCGCAGCGGCTCGACGGTGTTTACGGAGCGGAACCCCGGCGAAACGCACCCACGCACGTTATGAGTTCCATCATGCAAGAGCTGTTGGCCCAGTCCGGCCTCAGCCAGCTCCAAGAGGGCAAGATCGTCCCCGGTGTCATCACCGAAATCCGCCAGAACGAAGTCGTCGTCGATATCGGCGGCAAATCCGAGGGCATCATCCCCGCCAACGAGTTTATCGACATTGGCGAGCTCCAGATCGGCGGCACCATCGAGGTGCTGGTCGAGAAGCTCGAAGACAAATTCGGCAAGCCCCTGCTCTCCTATGACAAGGCCGAGCAGAAGAAGAACTGGGACAACATCCTCACCAAGTTCCCCGAAGGCTCCGTGGCCACCGGCCGCGTGAAGGCCAAGGTCAAGGGCGGCCTGATCATCTCGATCGGCGTCGATGCCTTCATCCCCGCCTCGCACGTCGACATCCAGCCCCCCAAGAACCTGGATCAATACGTCGGCCAGACCTACGATTTCAAGGTCATCAAGATCGACCAGCTCCGCAAGAACGTCGTCCTCTCCCGCCGCGAGCTCATCGAGCAGCAGCGCGGCGAGAAGCGCAAGGCGCTCCTCGACTCGATCCAGCCCGGCCAGGTGCGCAAGGGCGTGGTCAAGAACATCACCGACTTCGGTGCGTTCATCGACCTCGACGGCATGGACGGCCTGCTGCACATCACCGACATGAGCTGGGGTCGCATCGCGCACCCCTCCGACGTCCTCAAGCAGGGCGAGGAGATCCAGGTCATGATCATCGAGGTCAACCGCGAGAAAGAGCGCGTCTCCCTCGGCCTGAAGCAGACCACCAAGAATCCGTGGGACGAGATCGAGCATAAGTTCCCCGTCGGCGTGAAGGTGCACGGCAAGATCGTGAACCTCGTGCCCTACGGCGCGTTCCTCGAGATCGAGCCCGGCGTCGAAGGTCTCATCCACATCACCGAGATGTCCTGGACCAAGCGCATCACCAAGCCCTCCGAGATGCTCAAGGTCGGCCAGGAGCTCGACGCGGTCGTCCTCGGCGTCGCCAAGGACGAGCAGAAGATCTCCCTCGGTCTCCGCCAGCTGGAGCCGAACCCCTGGGACATGGTCCGCCACAACTACCCGATGGGCGCCCGCGTCCGCGGCAAGGTGCGCAACATGACCACCTACGGCGCCTTCATCGAACTCGAAGAGGGCATCGACGGCATGGTGCACGTCTCCGACATGACCTGGAACCGCAAGGTCAACCACCCGTCCGAAGTCCTGAAGAAGGGCGACGAAGTGGACGCCATCGTTCTGGACGTCGATCCGTCCCAGCAGCGCATCAGCCTCGGCATGAAGCAGCTCGCCGAAGATCCGTGGGCCGACATCGACTCGCACTTCAAGATCGGCGATGTCGTCACCGGCACCGTTTCCAAGATCACCGCCTTCGGCGCCTTCGTGGAGCTGAAGGACGGCATCGACGGTCTCGTGCACATCTCGCAGATCAGCGAGGAGCGCGTCGAGAAGGTGAAGGATCACGTCAAGCCCGGCCAGGAAGTCACCGCCCGCGTGGTCAAGATCGACCGCGAAGAGCGCCGCCTCGGCCTCTCCATCAAGGCCGCCAACTACAGCGCCGAGCAGATCGCTGCCGAGACCTCCGCCTACGAGGCCCTCAACCGCGACAGCTCCGGCGACATGATGAACCTGGGCGACATCCTCGATGCCGCCTCGGACAAGAAGTAAGCGGAATGTTGAAACGCTGAGATGTTGGAACGCTGAAAAGCCGAAACATTGAAGCGCCAAACAGGGCGCCCGGTCTCGCGAGAGACCGGGCGCTTTTTTTGCGGGCGTTTCGCGCGAAGGACTACGCTCACGCGCCTTCGGCAAACTGCGGATGGCTCTCGATGAGGGCGGAAAAGGCCTCGCGATCCGCCTCGGCCACGTCGGCGGGGAAGCGGGCGTGGCTGCGGCGCCAGCGCGCCAGCCAGGCCTGGCCGAGCCGGCGGGCGCAGGCGGGATGACGCGCGGTGACGTCGTCGATGCCGCTGAACGCGATGGTGGTGGCGGCCTTCGGGCCGGTGCCCGCGCCCTCGGCCACGTGCCAGCCGGCGCGCAGCAGGGCCACGCGCACGGCGGTGGCGGCGGAGTAGGTGTAGAGCTCGGCGGCGCGCTCGGCGCAGCGCGCGCGCAGGCGGGCGAAGACGGCGGACGTCCAGAGCGGGGCGTCGGTCTTGGCGGAAAACGGGTCGTAGAAAATCAGATCGGGCGCGGCGGGGGCGTCGAGGTGCTCCAGGAAATCGCCCTCAAGCAGCGTCCAGACGATGCCGCCATCGGGGCGGGACCAGCGGCCCTCGCGCAGCAGGGCCTGCGGCGCGCCGTGGCGCAGGTGGGGGAAGTATCCGGCGTGGCGGGCGGCGAGGCGCAACGGGTCGAGATCGCGCTCGAAGCTGACGAGATGCAGCGGGCGCAGGGCGTCCGCGCCTTGCGCGGCGAGTTCGCGTTCGGCGCAGGCGAGGGCGGCCATGGCGTTGGAGGCGGCGCCGAGGCCGACGTCCCAGACCACGAGCGGGGCGGCGTCCGCGGGCGAGGCGCGGCGCAGGCGCTCTGCGAGGCGGGACTGGGCGACGTAGAGCCGCTCGGCCTCGTCGGCCGGGGCGGAGACCGAGTGCATGATCTCGCCCGAGCTGAGTTGGCGGATGCTGGAAAAATCGCCGGTCGGCGACGGGTGGATCTCGTAGTCGCCGAGGCGGGGCGCGCGGCGCACGCGCGCCGGGGCGGGGTGGACGGGCGGGTAGGCCTCGTCGTCGCGCACCAGCTCCACGCGCTGGCGTTCGTAGTAGGCGGCGAAGGTGCCGTCGAAGATGGCGGCGCGCATCTCGGCGGTGAGGCGGTGGTAGAAGGCGATATTGTGGTGGGCGATGAGCTGCCAGCCGAGGGTCTCGTCGCTTTTGATCAGGTGGTGCAGGTAGGCGCGCGGATGGGTGCGGCAGGTGGAGCAGCCGCAGCGGGCGTCGAGCGGTTCCTCGGAAAACTTGTAGGCGGCGCGGCGGCAGTGGACGCGGCCGTGAGAGGTAAAGGCGGTGCCGCGCTGGGCGAGTTGCGAGGGGATGATGCAGTCGAACATGTCCACCCCGCGGTGCACCGATTCGAGCAGGTCGATGGGCGTGCCCACGCCCATGAGGTAGCGCGGCAGGTTGTCCGGGAGCTCGGCGGTGACGATGCCGGTGAACTCATAACGCTCGGCGTGGGTCTCGCCGACCGCGAGTCCGCCGATGGCGAGCCCGTCGAAGGGCAGGCGGCGCAGGAAATCGGCGCTGCGCAGGCGCAGATCGCGGTGGCAGGCACCCTGCACGATGCCGAAGAGCGCCTGGGGAGATTCGCCGCGGGCGCGCAGCGAGCGCTCGGCCCAGCGGTGGGTGAGGTGCATGGCGGCCTCGGTGGTGGCGTGGTCCGAGGTGGAGGGGATGCACTGGTCGAGCACCATCATGATGTCGCTGCCGATGGCGCGCTGCATGGCGATGGACGATTCGGGCGACAGGTGGAGCAACTCGCCGTCCACGTAGCTGCGAAACTCGGCGCCGTCCTCGCCCATGCGACGGTCGCCGGGCATGGAGAAAATCTGGAAGCCGCCGCTGTCGGTGAGCACGGGGCGGTCCCAGTTCATGAAGCGGTGGATGCCGCCGAATTTTTTGAAAACCTCGGGGCCGGGGCGGAGCAGGAGGTGGTAGGTGTTGGCGAGGAGGCACTGCGTGCCGAGCTCGCGCAGGCCCTCGACGGTCATGTTTTTCACCGTGGCCTGGGTGCCCACGGGCATGAACACGGGCGTGCGCATCTCGCCGTGGAGAGTCTGGAAACGGGTGGCGCGGGCGCGCGTGCCGGGGGCGGTTTTTTCGAGCTGAAAAGCGAGACGCGACATGGGAGCGGACGAGCGTCGCGGGGCGGGATGGAAAAACAAACGAAACTTCGCGCGGCGCCCAGAATCCAGTCGCGCGGAGGGCCGTCGGGCGCAGAGTCGAGGGCGTGTCACCCCTGCGTTGGTTTTGCGCCGTTTTGCCCGTCGTCGTCCTTGTGCTGGCCGGTCTGGTGGCGTGCGGGCGCGCACCGGTGGACGACAAACCGGCCGAACGCACGGTCGCGGCTACGCAGGCGCGAGTGTCGCCCCTGTCGGCGGATTGCGCGGCCTGCCACGCGGAGGCGCACGCGGCCTGGGCGGGGACGGACCATGCGCTCGCGAATCGCCTGCCGGACGAGACACTGCGCGCCGCGCTGGCGAGTTTTCCCCGGTCGGAGGAACTCGGGCAAGACACGGCGGAGCAACCGCTGATGATCCTGGGCCACGCGCCCTTTTGGCAGCCGCTGGTGCCCGCGCCGGGCGGGCGCTGGCAGGCGCACGAACTCGCCTACGACCCCTCGCGCAAAGACTGGTTCAACGTGTTTGGCGACGAGGACCGCAAGCCGGGCGAGTGGGGGCACTGGACCGGGCGCGGCATGAATTGGAACGCGCTCTGCGCGCCCTGCCACATGACCGGCTACGAGCCCGGCTATGACGAGGCGGCGGACGTGTTTCGCTCCCGCTGGACGGAGCACGGCGTGGGCTGCGTGCAGTGCCATGGCGAGCCCCCGGCCGGGCATGGCGCGCCGCAGACGGGCGAGGCCGGGCGCGTGTTTTCCCCCATGATCGGCGACCGGGCGCGGGCGATGCAGACCTGCGCGCCGTGCCACGCGCGCAACGAAGCGCTGACGGGCACGTTCAAACCGGGGGACAACTACCACGATCACTACCGCGTGGTGTTGCCCGTGCAGGCGGCGACTTTTTATCCCGACGGGCAGCAGCGCGACGAGGTGTTTAACTGGACCTCGGTGCTGACCAGCCGCATGGGGCACGCCGGAGTGAGCTGCCTGGATTGCCACGATCCGCACACCAACGAGACAGTGCTGCCGGTGGAAAACAACGCGCTCTGCATGCAGTGCCACTCCGCGCCCGGGCGCGTGATGCCGGGTGGGGCGCGGGCGGTGGTGATCGAGCCGCTCGCGCACTCGCGACACGCGGAGGGCTCGGCCGGCAACCAGTGCGTCTCCTGCCACATGCCGACCACGGCCTACATGCAGCGGGCGCATCGGCACGACCACGGCTGGCTCAAGCCCGATCCCTTACTCACGCGCGAGCTCGGCATCCCCAACGCCTGCAGCCGCTGCCACGAGGCCGAGGGGCTGGACTGGGTGATCGCGAGCGCCGAGGCGTGGTATGGCGACAAACTCGACTCGCATCAGCGCGCGCGCACGCGGGCCGTCGCGGCCTTGCAGGCGAACGGAAAAGACGCGGTGCGCGACGGCCTGGCCGTGCTGGCCCGCGAGGACGTGCCGGCCTGGCGCGCGACGCTGCTCGAACTACTCGCGCCGCATGCGGGCGAGCCCGCGGTGACGGCGGCGCTGCGGTCAGGTCTCACGGCGGCGGATCCGCTGGAGCGCGCGGCGGCGGTGCGCGGGCTGACCCCGGTGGCCGAGGCGCGTCCATGGTTGCGGCCCTTGCTCGCCGATCCGGTGCGGCTGGTGCGGCTGGATGCGGCGCGGGCCCTGCGCGACGAGCTGCCGCCGGCCGCTAGCTCGTCGGTGCGGCGCGAGCTGGATGCTTATCACGCGCTCGGCATGGACCAGCCGGCGGGGCAGGCGCGGCTGGGCATGGAACTGGCCAACCAAGGCCGGCTCGACGAGGCGCTGCCGCGACTGGAGCGCGCGGCGGCGTGGGACAGCGCGGATGGCGAGATCCACTACGTGGTGGCGCAGGTGCTGGTGGCGCAGGGCAAATTGGTGGAGGCGGGGGCGCGTTATCT
>JALOTV010000157.1 GCA_025457685.1 Opitutaceae bacterium | reverse complement strand
TCCACGGTGCGGGCGACGCCGCCGGCGTTGGGCGATTCGCCGAGGAGGGGCCAGGCTTCCAGGGCTTGGCGAAACAGGATGCTGAACGCGGTCTTGTCCTCGGAATCCTCCGCGCCGGCCACGAGATCGAAGCGGCCGATGGCGGGGAAGCGCCACTCCCAGAGCTGACGCAGCCAAGCCTCGTCGAAGGGTATGCCATGGGCGCGCAAATCGGCGCACACGGCGGCGAGATCGTCCCACACGAAAGAGGGCAGGAAAAACTTGTCGTGCAGTTCGCCGCCCCAGCGTATGAACGGAGCGGATACAGGCGCGGCGGCGACGCGGGCGAGGATGGCGCGGATGAGCAAACCGGCGAGCGCGAGCGCGTCGGGGGCCGGGTGGGTCTCGAAGGCGCGAAACTCGACGAGGCCAAGGCGTCCGTTTCCGGCGAAGGGATTCCAGAGTTTATCCACGCTCAGCTCGGCGCGGTGGGTGTTGCCCGAGCGATCCATGAGCAGATCGCGGAAAAGCAGATCGAAGAGCGCGAGGTTGTAGGGATTGCCGAGACGGGCGGCGCCGGCGCAGGCGATCTCCAGTTCATAGAGGGCCTCGTAGGTGCTCTCGTCGATGCGGGGCGCCTGAGAGCTCGGTCCCATGTAAAGCCCGGTGAACGCGTAGCTGAGCGCGGGGTGGTGCTGCAGGTAGGTGATGACCGAGGGCAGCAAGGCGGGGTGATGGAAAAACGGGGAGCCGCCGGGCGTGGGACCGCCGAACACCAGGTGGGCGCCGCCGCCGGTGCCGACCTCGCGGCCGTTGTGCTGGAGTTTGCGCGCGCAGAGGCCGACGTCGGAGGCGGCGGCGTAGAGGCGGTGGATCTGGTCGGAGTAGCCACGCCAGTCGCCGCATGGGGCGAGGTTGACCTCGATCACGCCGGGATCGGAGGCAAAGCCCACGGTGGGCAGGCGTGCGGAATCGTAGGGGGGCGCGTAGCCGGCGAGGATGACGTCGCGAAGCGCGCAGGACTCGAGCGCGCGCTCAATGGTGCGAACGAGCGAGACGTAGCCCTCGTGCAAAAGCGGCGGGATAAAGACGGTGAGCGAGCCCTCGCGCCGCTCCACGGTGAGGGCGCGGCGCAGGCGGGTCTCGGCAAGCCGGGAGAGCGGTAGGCGCAGGCCCGCGAGACTGTCGCCCGACAGGAGCTCCACCGGCCCGGCGCCCAGATCGGCGGCCCAGTCATCGCTGCGCCACGCATCGTCGGCGTGGTCAAGCGGCACGACCCAGCCGCTGGTCACCTCCGGCGAGGCGGCCTCGGCGAGCGGACGGGCGAGGGCGGGATCGAGCCCGAGGAGCGGAAGAAGGGCATGGATAAAACGCTCCACATCCTCGGCGGAGTGGGAGCCGGGCGCGCCATCCGCTTTTAGCCGGGCGGGCTCGCGCCAGAGCGGGCTCTCACCGGCGGGGAGAAACTGAAGCAGCAGGCACCAGCGCGGCAGGGGTTCCCCGGGGTAGTGTTTGCCCGAGGTCTCCAGCACGACGGCACCGGGGTGGGCGCGGGCGATGAGGGCGTGGGCGAAGCGGCGGGCGTGGCCGAGCTTGGTGGGACCAAGGGCGGCGGTGGCCCACTCGGCTCCCTCGGGCCGAAGCGGCACGAAGGTAGGCTCGCCGCCCATGGTCAGGATGACGCGGGCGGCGGCGAGGGTGGATTCGACGGCGTCGGCGCAGGCGGCGAGGCCGGGCGCGAGCGGGGGCAGTTTCATAGGGAGAGGGAGGCGTCGGCGGGAAGGACGAGGCGTTCGACGACCACGTCCGAGCGCAATTTGGAAGTGACGGGGGTGTTGGAAAATATGCTGCCCTGGATTGGGTTGACCGACTCGGCCTGGGCGGCGTGGGCGACGGGGATGAAGTTCTCGTCGCACCAGATGCCGTGGGTGGGATCGAGGCCGCGCCAACCGCCGCCGGGCAGATAGACCTCGGCCCAGGCGTGCATCGCCCCGACGGTGCGATGATCATCCTCGGGCGGAGCGGACATGTAGCCGCTCACGAAGCGGGCGGCGAGTCCGAGGGTGCGCAGCAGCTCCACAAACAAAACGGCGTAGTCGCGACACGCCCCGCCGCCGAGATCGAGTGTGAGGGTCGAAGGCTGGATGCCGCGCTCCTCGCGGCGGGTGTAGCGCAGGGTCTGGAAAAGCAGGCTGTTGAGGGCCGTAAGGAAGGGCACGGTCTCGGTCGGCCGACGGCTGGCGGGAAACGCCTCGTCCAGCCACGCCCTGAGCCGCGCCTGGGTGTCGTCGAAGGGCGGGGCGAGGTAGGGCCCGAGCGCGAAATCGAAGACGGGTTCGTAGGTGAACGGAAAGCCGATGGCGTAGCTTTTGAGGATGAAATCGAAGGGGTTGGTCAGGGTATTCTCGACCTCGAACTCGGAGCGGATGTTGAGGCAATCGGAGCGCTCCCAAAAGTGGGCCCACGAGAAGTTGTTGTCGTGCGGATCGCGCACGTGGGAGATGCGCGCATCGGGCTGGACGGAGAGGTGGTGGCGAATGATGCGCAGCTGGGCGGTCTCACGGGGCCGGAGGTAGAGGATGTGGGGCGAGAAACCAACCTCGTGGTCGTATTGATAGCGAGTAAGGTGGGAAACACGGAGTCGGGTCATCAGTGTGAGGTGTCTAGCACCTCGCCTGCCAAAGCAAGCCGCCGGGGCCGGAAAGCGCGGCGGCGGTTTGCGCGGCCTCTGCGGGCGGCCGCACCGGGATCACTTCGCGACCGGCAAGTGGGCGGCGGCGCGCAGCAGCGCCTCGGTGTGGGGCAAACCGCGTTCGCGGGCGAGGCGTTGCAAACGAGTGGCCTCGGCCGAGGTGAGCGCCGTGACGCGTGCCGTGCCATCGCGATCGGTCCACCGCACGTGAATGGTGCGCTGGCGGGAGCTCTTCACCAAGGCGCGGAGAAACGTGTCGTCGTCTTGCGCGGGATCGGCGGAGGCGGACGGAGGCGGGGGAGGATTCATTTTTTCTTTCGACCTCTGGGAATAAAGGAGAGCAGCCAGAGCAAAAGCAGGGCGCCGAGGACGGCGGTGATGACCTGGGCGAGCGTGCTCGCGGCGTGAAAGCCGACCACACCGAGGGCGAAGCGGCCGAGGAAAGAGCCGATGACGCCGATCACGAGATTGCCGACGAGGCCAAAGCCACGCCGATGCAGGATGAGGCCCGCCAGCCAGCCGGCGAGGCCGCCCACGACGAGGAGGATGCAGAGTTGTTCGAAGCTCATGCGGAGGGCGACGCGGGCGCGGAGTCGGCGGCGGGTTCGGAAGCGGACGCGCCGAGACTCGGGAAGGTTTGCCAGAGGTGCAGCGGGATATCCTCCGGACGCACGGTGGGCGAGAGGCCGGCGGCGACGAGGGAATCGATCCAGGCGCGACCGCCGTCCGGCAACAGGCCGCGCAGCAGGGTGCCGATCTGTTTGCGCCGCTGCTGGAAGCATGCGCGAATGGCCATCTTGGAGCGACGCGGGAAGAGCAACGGCTGCGGCTTGCGCACGATGTTGAACAAATACGAGTCCACGTCGGGCCGCGGGTGGAAGCAGTGGCCGGAGACCTTGTGGCCGGGGGCGAGGTCGAAGGCGCTTTGCAGGAAAATGGAGATGGAGCCGAAGAGCTTGCTGCCGGGCCGGGCCATGTAGCGCTGGGCGGCCTCGTATTGGAGCATGAGCACGAGGCGCTCGGGCAGGGGGCCTTCGAGCACGGCATCCATCCACGGCGTGGAGATGGCGTAGGGCAGATTCGCCACCACCTTAAACGGGCGGGTGAGCGGGTCGGGGATGTCGGCGATGGGGTGATCCATGGCGTCGGCCACGAGAAGATGGAGGCGTCCGGCGTGAAGCGGGGCGACCTCCTCGGAGAGGTAGCGCGCGAGCATGGCGTCGCGCTCCACGGCCCACACCTCCGCGCCGGCCTCAAGCAAGGTGCGGGTGAGCGTGCCCAGGCCGGGGCCGACCTCGACGACGCGATCCCCGGGCGCGACCTTGGCGAGCTCGAGGGATTTGCGCACGATGTTGCCGTCGATGAGGAAATTTTGCCCCAGGGCGTGTTTGGGGTGGACGCCCAGTTTGGCGAGGGCGTCGCGGGTTTCGGAGGCGGTGAGCGGCATGGCGTAGCGCGACTAAAGAACCGGAGACCGTGCGCAAGCAAGGTAGCAGATAATCGCGGCCAGATGTGACGTTCGCCTCGGCAGGGCGAATTACTTTGCAGGTGATTCCTTCGTTCGCTTCGTCACGTGGACTTTGGCTATTTTCTACTCGCCCCTATCGACGCCGGCCGAGCGCGAAACCCGGTTAAAAATCATGTCGGGAAAACTGGTGCCCCGTCGCGGCAGGAGACTGGGCGCGGCGTGGCTGTTTATCTGCTTAGGGTTCTTTCTCGCGCGAGGGTTTGGACTGTTTGCCCAAACCGGCGTGGAGCTCGCCGCACCGGTCACCGTGTCGGCCGACACGCGCACCGCGGATGGCCGCGCCGTCTCCGAGCGGGACTTCCGCGCGCGGCACTATCTGGGCGTTTATCTCGACGGTGAACGCCGGGCGGGGCCGCTTGATCCGCAAGGGGTCGAATATATCGAGCTTTGGATCCAGATTTTCTGGGGCGAGCCAACGCTGGCCCAACATGAACGCTTCGCGGCTCTCGGGCGGGAGCTAATCAAAGATCGGATGGACCGGCACGACGCCATCCTGCTCCAAGCCCTGGCCAACGAGATGCTGGTGCCTGCGGACGACAAACGGTTGGCGATGCTAGAGCTTATCGTTCGAAAATACTCGAATTCAACCCACAGCCCCTACGCGCGTTTTTGCGCCCTCGCCGTGCTGGCCGCGGAACTACCGCAAACGTCGGATCGTGTCAGAAGATTGGATACGGAAGGGCTGTCGCTTTTACGGCGCGCGATCGAGATCGGCGATCTGCCGCCATCGGATCAGGAAATCCTGGCGGACAATTTGTTGATAAACCGATGGGGCGGTCGCCTGGTGCGACGCCGTGCGAAGGAAGTTCACGCGGTCTTTGCCGAAGCGGGTAGGGAGTGGGCGTGGTTGGCCACCTTGCTTGAAGGCGAAGTCCATCGCCGAAAGGCATGGGATGCGCGCGGGCAAGGCTGGGCCAGCACCATGACCGGCCAGGGCTGGCGCGTTTTTGAGACGGAAAACGATCTGGCGGAGCTTGCCTTTGAGCGTGCGTGGCAGCTCGACGCGACAAAGCCGCTCGCGGCGGCGCGTCTGATCGCGGTCAATATGGGGCAGTCGGATCGCGCGGGCATGCGACTCTGGTTCGAGCGCGCCCTCGCCGCCCAAATAGATCATCCCCAGTCATGGCGGGCATATAAACAGGCGCTCGCCCCGCGGTGGCTGGGCAGCCGGGAGGCGCTGCTCGCGCTCGCCGACGCCGCCATCGCCACCGGGCGATTTGATAGCGAGGCACCGCGCATGGCGCTGAAAATTTTCGACGACTACGGCGAAGAGCTGGGCATGCCGGCGGATCACCGCGTGTTCGGGCGCGAAGACGTTTGGCCGCGGGTGAGTCGACTATTTGAAGGCTATCTTGCGACCGACCTGCCGGATACCGCTCGCGCGCGTTGGCAAAGCGACTACGCACGCGCCGCGCATGCGGCAGGCCGGCCCGAAGTGACACAGGCGCAGCTGGACGCGCTCGGTGGACGCCCGATCCCACCGCGGATGTGGGACTGGAATCGTGATTTTTCCGACATGGCGCAGGCCACCGCCTCGAACAAAGCACCCGTGCTCGAAATCAAGTAATGTCTCGACCGGACGCGATCGAGCGAACGAAAGCAGTCGGCGTCTGGTATCCGAGGGAACAGGCCGCCATTCGGCCAACGGTCTTGGCGATCAGGCGGCGCGAAACGCGGCGATGAGGGCGGCGGGGTCGGGCGACTTCATGAGGGCCTCGCCGCAGAGAATGGCATGGGCGCCGCAAGCCCGGACGCGGGCGGCGTCGGCGGCGGTGAAGATGCCGCTCTCGCTGATCGCGGTCACATGCGAAGGAAACTTGGGGATGAGGCGTTCGCTCAGGCCGAGATCGCACTGAAAAATGGCGAGGTCGCGGTTGTTGACCCCGATGATCTGGGCGTCGAGCGCGAGGGCGCGGGTGAGCTCGGCCTCGTTGTGGATTTCAAACAGCGAATCGAGGCCGGCGGCGCGGGCGGCGGTATGGAGCGTCTCCATCTCCGCGTCGTCGAGGGCGCGCACGATGAGAAGGATGGCGCTCGCCCCGGCCTCGCGGGCTTCGCGGACCTGAATCGGATGAACCATGAAATCCTTGCGGATACAGGGACGCGCGGGCGGGGTGACGGCGAAGTGGGCGGTGACGGAACGGAGGTCATCCAGCGTGCCGCCGAAGTATTTCTCATCGGTGAGCACGGAAAGCGCGTCGGCCCCGGCGTTCTGGTAACGGCGCGCCTGGTCGAGGGCGGATATGCCGGCGCGGATATCGCCGGCGGAGGGCGACCGGCGCTTGATTTCCGAGATGACGGCGAGAGCGCCGTCGGCGCGCCGGAGGGCGGCGGCAAAGGAGGGCGGACGCGGCAGGCGGGCGTCGAGCTCGGCGAGCTCCTCCAGGGAAACGGGACGGGCGCGGGCGGCGACTTCGACGCGCTTGTGCGCCATGATTTCGGTCAACTTGTCAGACATGATGCCGCCAAGCAAAACGGGCGCGGCGGGAAAAACCAGACCAGATGCGCGAAGGTCTGGCTGACTCGATGGCGTCACCGCGCCGAGGCGTCGCCGGCGGCCGCACCGGCGCGAAGCCGGCGAAGCTCTTCCGCGGCGAAGCCCTCGTAGCGGGCGAGCAGGCGGCAGTAGCGCCAGCCCGGCGCGCCGTCGAGGAAACCGCCGCGCAGTATGTATTGGTAAACCAAGCGGGCGAAGGGACGCGCGGGCAGGTGGTAACTGAGGTTTTTCAACGCGCGGCGGCGGGCGAGGGCATCGCGACCGCAAAGCGACCGCAGGGAGGTAGAGACAGGGGGCGCGGAGGCCAACCAGGCCTCGGCCTCGCGACGGGCGTAGCGTCGGTGCTTGGCCAGCCAGTCGTCCACGCCGGAGGCGGACATGTCGTGCTCGTAATTATTTTTCAAATACGCGAGGCGAAGGCCCGGAGCCTCGCGCTGGCCGTGGCCCTTTTCCACGAAACGAAAGGTGGGCGCGTGGCAGAACCGCGCCTGCCAAGCGGGGTAGTCGGTGCAACGAGGCACCCAACGCCCTTCCCACAACATGCGCGGGGCGACCCAGGCGCCGTCCACGGTGCGGGCCGACCCCGACTGCGCGGCGACGAAGGCCGCAAGCTCGGCGAGGAGCAGGGGCGTCATGCGTTCGTCGGCGTCGAGATGAAAGACCCACGGGTGGCGGAAGGGCAGATGCGCGTGGGCGTGGTTGCGCTGCTGGGCGAAGTTTTCGAAGCGGTTGGTCG
>JALOTV010000156.1 GCA_025457685.1 Opitutaceae bacterium | reverse complement strand
GTCGGCTCCTGATACCCCATCTCGGCGACGGCAAACGCGATCGCGTCGTTCAGCCCCAGCTTGGTGAACGCCGTGTCCTGCGGCGGTATCTCCACCGCCACCTTGGGTTTGATCGGCTCGGCCCGGGGATGTTCATAGCTGTGGTCGGTCTTGGGCTTCTCGTGCTTCTCCACGCGATCCCGGGGCCGCTCCCCACGACCGCCCTCTCGCCGGCCACCGCGGTCTTCGCCGCCTCCGCCACCCTCGCGGCGGGATTTCTCATGACGCGGCCGGTCCATGCGCGGCGGGCGCGGTCCCTTGGGACGATGATCGGCCCTCGGCTCGCCGCCCACAGGAGCGGACGAAGCGGAACGGGCGGGAGTTTTCTTGGCTTTTTCGGCGGGCGAAGGCGCGAGCACGGCGCGCAGCTTCGAGATGAGTTTCTTGAACATGACTTTCCCCGCACCGTCTCGCCCCTCGACCACTTTGGCAACTCCCGAGCGCGGGCGACGCCCAGGAGGCGCTCAACGGCGCGCTTTTTTCGGCCAAGCCAGCGCAAGCGCCACCCCGGCCACGAACCCGCCCGCGTGCGCGAACCACGCCACGCCACCCTCAGCCGCGCCTCCGCTCATCCACGCCCCCACGCCCGCATACGCCTGCACGAAAAACCACAGCAGCAGGAAAACCACCGCCGGTATCGGCAGGATGGGCACCACCCAGGGCACCAGCGAAATCACCCAGGCCCTCGGAAAAAACACCAGGTAGGCCCCCAACACGCCCGAGATGGCCCCGCTCGCGCCCACCATCGGCACGGTGGAACCCGGATCCGAGGCCACCTGAGCCAGCGCGGCCGCCACGCCCGTCGCCACATACACGAACGCGAAGCCCACGAAACCCAGCCGGTCCTCCACGTTGTTTCCAAACACCCACAAGAACCAGCAGTTGCCCAGCACGTGCGCCACGCCACCGTGGAGAAACATCGAGGTAGCCACCGTCTGCCACTGCACGGATTCCTGCCAGCCCGACAGCAATCGCGCCGGCACCAGCGCGTGCCGCGTCATCCAGGTGGTGAACGCATCCGCCCCATTCAGAAGCAGGAAAATCTCGTAGCCAAACACGCCCAGACAGGCGGCGATGATCGACACGGTTAACACCGGCGCGCGGCGATGCGGTTGGGTATCCCAAAGCGGTAGCATGCCGCAACGCCACACCCCGCGCCGCCCGCCGCCAATCCTCAAAACGCCCCGCGCGCTTGCCCCGCGCCCGCCCACCCTCCCTCCTGTGTCCATCGCATGCCCACGTCGTCGGCCACCACTCTCCCTTCTCTGCATCCCGCCCAGCGGCGCACCCTACGCCCCCGCCTGCGGCTCTCCATCCGCGACGCCAGCCTCACCGACCTCTCCCATCCGGACGACGCCTCCGGGCGCGCGGCCAACCATTTTTGGAAACTCGAACCCACCCCGCTCGTCCTTTCCGCCGAAGAGTGGGCCGTTCTCGAAGCCGGCCTCGGCCAACGCGCCCGGCTGGTCAACGCCCTCCTCGTGGATCTCTACGGCGGCCAGCAAGCCCTCCGCGAAAAACTCCTCCCGCCCGAGGCCGTCTTGTCCGACCCGTTCTATCGCCGCCCTTGTCTGGGCCTCGACACCGCGCGCGCCAACCCCGCCGCCCTCCTGCGCTTCGACCTCGTCCGCACCGCCGAGGGCTGGCGCTGCATCCAGACCCGCGCCAACACGCCCATCGGCCTCAGCTACGCCGTCCAGAACCGGCGCTTCATGACCCAGGAGGCCGGCGACCTCTACCGCGCCCTGCCCGATTACCATAGCGCGATCAATTTCCCCCTCCAGCTCCTCGCCACCCTCAACGCCCTCGCGCCCGCCGACCGCCCCGTCCCCTCCATCATCGTGCTCACCGCCGGCCCCGGCGACGCCTTCTACTCGGAGCACAGTTTCCTCGCCCGCAAGATGGGCCTCCCCCTCGCCCGCGGCGACGACCTCATCGTCCTCGATAACACCGTCTATTTCAAAACCGTCGCGGGCCTCGAGCGCGTCGATGTGATCTATCGCCGCCTCAACGACGCCCACATCGACCCCGTCGTCTTCTCCACCGATCGCGAGACCGCCGGCATCCCCGGCCTGCTCCAGTGTATCCGCGCCGGCCGCGTCGCCCTCGCCAACGCCATCGGCACCGGCCTCGCCGAGAGCCGCGTCATCGAGGCCTACCTCCCGCGCCTCTGCCGCTACTACCTCAACGAGAAACTCCTCCTGCCCGCGCCCGAGACCTACGCCTGCGGCGACACCGATCGCCTCGAGCAAATTCTCGACCAGCGCGAACGCTTCACCATCCACCCCGCCCACGAATCGCCAGACAACTACACCGTCGCCCGCCCCGCCTTTCGCCGCCCGCTGCTCACCAGCAAAGGCCTCGATCGTGTCGTCCGCCAAAACCCCCACGCCTTCGTCGCCCGCGCCCACCCCGATCTGCTGGCCCTCGACGGACGCCGCCCCACCCGCGCCCACCCCGTCGGCTGCCTCAGCACCTACGTGCTCACCCACGCCCGCCGCACCGATGTCTTCCCCGGCGGCCTGGTTCGCCTCGGTGATTCCCAGCCCCCATCGGGTCGCGTCGGCGAGACCGCCGACTGCCTCGTCCTCCTCGGTTCGCACAACTCCGGCGGCGTGGCCGACCTCGAAAGCGCCGACCCTGGTCAGCCCCCGCGCCGCCACACCCTCGGCTCCCGCGCCGCGGAAAACCTCTTCTGGCTCGGCCGCTACCTCGAGCGCGCCGAATCCACCGCACGCATGCTCGCCATCCTCGACGACGTCGCGCTGGAGGAGATCCCCGCCCGCGATCGCAAGCACTGGCTGCCCGTCTGGCGCGGACTGCTCGAGGCCACCGGCCAGGATCGCTCCCGTCTCGATGCGCGCGCCCGCCCGGACCAAACCCTCGGCGCCGAGCTCGCCTGGCGCCTCACCCTGGAGGGCCAGAACCCATCCTCCATAGCCTCGACGGTAAACTTCGCCCTCTACAACGCCGGCCAGCTCCGCGACTACGTCTCGCCCGAGGCGTGGCGCGTGCTCACCCGCCTCAACAGCCGGCTCGACACCCTGCGCCACCGCCACGTCCCCGCCGCCCGCGGCTCCGCCGAAAAAGCCCGCCAGCTCCTCGCCGCCGAGGCCGAACGCATCGTGCTGGAACAGGTGCCCGCCTTCCATGCCACCGCCGACCACACCATGCTGCACGACGCCGCGTGGCACTTCCTCCGCCTCGGCGTCCTGCTCGAGCGCGCCATCATCACCTGCTCCGCCCTGCGCCATGTGCTCGGAGCCCACGCCCGCCCCGACGCCGCCCGTCCCGAGCACTACCGCGACAACCCCGAGTTGTCCGCCCTCCTCCGCATGCTCGGCTCGCAGGACGCCTACCGCCGCCTCTACCAGTCGCGCAGCCAGCCGCGCTACGTCGCCGAGTTCTTTCTCCAGCAGCCCAACGCGCCGCACGGTCTCTTTCACCTCGTGCACGAGATAAAAAACAGCCTGCTTGCCATCCGCCAGGAACACGACCCGTCCGCCTCGGCCGGCGTGCCGGAGCAATCCGCGCATCAGCTGCTGCTCTTCCTGCTTGAGCTCAAGCCCGCCCGTCACTTCGCCGGCGATCCCTCCATGCCGCCCTTCGAGAAGTTGCTCTCCGAATTTCTCGAGCGCCTCTACGCTCTGTATCCGGTTTTCAACGACCACCACTTCAGCCACCAGGCCCGCCTCGCCCCCGCCGAATCCCAGTCCGACCTCCCGCTCTAACCCCCACATGCACTACCGCATCCTCGGCCGCACCGGCCTTCGCGTCTCCGTCGTCGGCGTCGGCACCTGGCAATTCGGCGGCGAATGGGGCCGCACCTACGCAGCCGCCGACGTCGCCCCCATCCTCGTCGCCGCGCGCGACACCGGCATCAACCTCATCGACACCGCAGAGTGCTACGGCGATCACCTCGCCGAGGAACTCATCGGCGCCACCCTCCCGGGCAAACGCGCCGACTGGATCATCGCCACCAAGTGGGGCCACAAATTTCACCGCTGCTTCCAGCGCGACCACCTCTTCAAACCCGCCGACCTGCTCACCCAGCTCGAGGGCTCGCTCCGCGCCCTTCGCACCGACCACGTGGACCTGCTCCAGTTTCACTCCGGCGACGACGCCGCCTTCGCCACCGAGGGCATGTGGGAAGCCGCCGCCACCGCCAAGGCCCAGGGCAAGGTGCGCTTCCTCGGCAACAGCATCGGAGCCAACGACAACATCCGCCAGACCGACGCCTCCACCTCCGTCGGCGCAGACGTCATCCAGGTGATCTACAATCGCCTGCAACGTGAACCCGAGGCCGCCGTCTTCCCCTCCTGCCAGCGTCAAAATCTCGGCGTGCTCGCCCGCGTGCCCCTCGCCAGCGGCTTCCTCTCCGGCAAATACCGCCCCGGCCATGCCTTCCCGGCCGACGACGTGCGCGAGGTCTGGATGAAAAACGGCCGCGACGCCCTCCTCGCCGAGGTGGAAAAAATCTCCGCCAACGAGGTCCCCGCCGGCGTGCCCATGGCCGCCTGGGCGCTCGCCTGGTGCCTGCGTCACCCCGCCGTCACCGCCGTCATCCCGGGCTGCAAGGACGCCGCCCAGGTCCACGCCAACGCCGCCGCCACCACCCTCGACATCGGCCAGCCCACCCACCCGTCGCGCGTCGACTGAGCCCGCTCGCGCATGCCCCTGCACGACGCCCACAACCACCTCCAGGACGAGTTCCTCGCCCCGCACATCGCCCGCATCGCCACCGCCTGGCCCGAACTCGCCGGCCCCGCCGGCCGCATGGTGGTCAACGGCACCCACCCCGCCGACTGGCCGCGCGTCTCCGCCCTCGCCGCCGCCCATCCCTTCGTGTTGCCCGCCTACGGTATCCATCCGTGGGATACAGGCGCGCCCCGCCCCGAGGACTGGCTCTCCGATCTCCGCGCCCGTCTCCTCGCCGATCCTCGCGCCAGCGTGGGCGAGATCGGACTCGACCGCTGGATCCTCGACCACGCCCGCCCCGACGATCCGCGTCTGCTCGGCGTGCGCCGCGCCCCGATGGACGAGCAGATCGCCGCGTTCCTCCCCCAGCTCGCCCTCGCCGCCGAGCTCGAACGCGCCGCCACCATTCACTGCCTGCGCGCCTACCCCGACCTGCTGCCACTGCTCCGCGCCCACCCGCGCCCCAAGCGCGGCTTTCTCCTTCACGCCTACTCCGGCCCCGCCGATCTCGTGCCCGAACTCGCCGCCCTCGGCGCCTACTTTTCCTTCAACCCCAACTTTCTGTTGCCCTCCCGAACTTGTAACCAATCTGGTGACAAATCTTCGGAATCCGCTCTCTACAAGAAACTTGTCGTTTTCAAAATCATCCCCATTGAGCGCCTGCTTTGCGAAACCGACGCCCCCGCCATGCTCCCGCCCCAGGCCTGGCGCACCCACAAGCTTCCGCCCGCCGCCGACGGCTCGCCGGTCAATCACCCGGGCAACATCGAGGCCGCCTACGCGGGAATCGCCGCCCTGCGCGGCGAAGACCCGACCGAACTCACCGCGCGCATCGCGCAAAACTTCACGCGCCTGTTCGGCCCGCCGCCGGCTCCGTGACCAGCCGCACCGCCTCCTGCGCCGCCGCCAGGCCAAAGGCCGCCGTCACCCACATCGCCGCGCCCAGGCCCGCCGCGCAATCCAGCCGCGTGCTTGAACCCGGCTCGGGCGCGGCCGCGCAGGTGCCATCCGCCCAGGGATAGACCGGCGCCTCCGTGCTCCACACCGCGCGCACGCCATAACGGTGCCCCTCGCCGCCGGGAAACCCGTGCTCCTTGCGCAGGGTCTTCCGCACCTGCCGCAGCAGGTCGTCGCCGCCCGACTCGCCGAGATCGCCGATGCGCAGCCGCGTGCCGTCGCGCTTTCCGCCCGCCCCGCCGGTCGTCACCACCGGCAGACCCCGCGCCACGCAGGCCGCGAGCAGACGCGCTTTGTGCGCGACCGAGTCGATCGCATCCACCACCACCGTTAACGGCTCGGCCGGCGCGAGCAGACGCTCCGCGTTCGACGCCACGAAAAACTCCTGCACCGCCTCCACCCGGCAAGCGGGATTGATCGCCCGTATCCGCTCTGCCAATACCACGACCTTCGGCCGCCCGATCTGGCCGTCGAGCGCGTGCGACTGGCGGTTGACGTTGCTCACGCACACCTCGTCGAGGTCGATCAGCGTGATCGCCCCCACCCCGCCGCGCGCCAGCGCCTCCGCCGTCCACGAGCCCACCCCGCCCACGCCGATCACCGCCACATGCGCCGCGCGCAGCCGCGCCAGCGCCTCGCGCCCGAGCAATCGCCCCAGCCCGCCAAACCTCGCTTCGTAGGCCTCGTTCTCGTCGTTCATCGCGTCGCGCATCGGTTCAAAATCAGCTCCACCGCGCCCGCCGCGCGCGCCTCGCGCCCGACGAAATCTTCGCCCCAGACCCGCGTCCAGCGCGCGCCGGTCGCCTCGAGTTTTTCCAGAAACACCCGGCGGCACATCGCCCGCCCCGCCTCATCGGGAAAACAGCGCTGGGGATCGGGCGCCCAGGGCAAATCGGTATCACAAAACAAATACAAATCCGTCGCCCGAGCCCGCCGCGCCGCCTCCGCCCGCGCCCAATCGGGACACACGCCGGGAAAAAGCAGATCGTCCCAGATCGTGCAGGTGAGCAGGTCGGTGTCGTGCAGCACCACCCGCGCGCCGTCCGCCCGCGCCCGCTCCGCCGCCGCATCCTCGCCCGCGACCTGGCCGCGCGCGATAGCCTCGAGATCCGCCGCCGTGATCACGCCGCCGTGCGCATCCCAGTATTCGCGCACGTATTCCGCCGACCAAGGCGCGGAGAACCTGGCCGCCAGTCGCTCCGCGAGCGTGGATTTGCCGGTGGACTCGGGCCCGAAGAGCACCACGCGCAGGGGCTTCACATCTTCTCCTTCGTCGCTGCAGCCACGCCACGTTCCGCCCGGCTCCACTCGCGCCAGCCAAGCAAACCAAGCACGAGAAAGATGCCGTAGAGAAACGCGGTGAAGGCCAGTTCGGCCGACCAGTAGGTCGCGATCGCCACCGCGTTTACCGCCGTCCACACCGCCCAGTTTTCCAGGCGCTTGCGCACCTGCCACACCTGCCCGAGCACGCTGAACGAGGCGATAAACGTGTCTCGATACGGCATGACCGCGTCGGTGTGCGCCGCCTGCCACGCGCCCCAGCCAAGACACAGCGCCGACGCCGCGCCCACGCCGATCGTCCGCGCCCGCCAGCTTAGACGCGTGACAGGCAATTCCGGCGCCTCGCCCTTGGCATTGGTCCAGTGCCACCAGCCGTAGGCCAGGCAAACGAAGAAAAACGCCTGAAGCTTCGCATCCGCGTAAAAGGTCGCCTGCCAGAACAACACGCCCTGCACGCTCACCGCGACCAGCCC
>JALOTV010000155.1 GCA_025457685.1 Opitutaceae bacterium | reverse complement strand
GCGGCGACCGGCGCCGCGACGGGGGCGCCGGCGTCGTCGAGCAGCTCGACCGAGACGTCGTAAACTTTGCCATCAACGGTGACGCGGAGTTTTTTCATGGGTGAAGGTGACGGAGGGGCGGAATGATGCGGTGGGTTGCGGGCGGATTATCAGAGCGGGATGTTGCCGTGCTTTTTGGGCGGGCGGGTCTCGCGTTTGGAGAGCGTGTTCCGCAGGGCCATCGCGACGATGCCGCGGGTCTCGGCCGGTTCGATGACGTCGGTGATCATGGCCTTGCTGGCGGCCTGGTTCCTTCTCGCGCGCCTTGGGATCCTCGGCGGCGGCGATTTCACGTTTAAACAGGATCTTCACCGCGCCCTCCGCGCCCATGACCGCGATCTCGGCGCAGGGCCAGGCGTAGACGAGGTCCGCGCCCATGTCCTTCGAGCACATGGCAAGGTAGGCGCCGCCGTAGCTCTTGCGCATGATCACGGTGATCTTGGGCACGGTGGCGGAGGCGTAGGCGAAAAGCATCTTCGCGCCGTGGCGGATGATGCCGCCGCGCTCCTGGGCCAGACCGGGCATGAAGCCGGGGATATCCACCAGCGTGACCAGCGGGATGTTGAAGCAGTTGCAGAAGCGGATGAACCGCGCGCCCTTGTCGGAGGAATCGATGTCGAGCGTGCCGGCCTTGACCATGGGCTGGTTGGCGACGATGCCCACCACCACGCCCTGTATCCGCGCGAACCCTACGACGAGGTTCTTGGCCCAGTCGCGCTGCACTTCGAGGAAGTCGGCCTCGTCCACCAGCCGGGCGATGACCTGATAGACGTCGAGCGGAGCCTTGGGGTCGGCGGGCACGAGGTCGTTCATGCCCGGATCGCGATCCAGGGTGAGGTTGGGCACGGGACGGTGCGGCGGGTCCATCACGTTGTTGGCGGGCAGGAAGGAGAGCAGGCGGGCGGCGAGGCCCAGCGCGCCGGCCTCGTCTTCCGCGACGAAGTGGATGTTACCCGACACGGAGGCGTGCGCGGCCGCGCTCCCGACCTCGTCCATGGTGACCGTGGCGCCGGTGGCGGCCTTGATGACGTCGGGGCCGCAGATAAACATCTGGGCGTTCTTCTTCGTCATGATGATGAAGTCGGTCAGCGCCGGCGAGTAGGCGGCCCCCCCCGCGCAAGGGCCGGCGATGACCGAAATCTGCGGCACGAGTCCGGACAGAAGGACGTTGTGAAAGAACACCTGGCCGTAGCCCGAAAGGGAATCGTCGCCCTCCTGGATGCGGGCGCCGCCGGAGTCGTTTATCCCGATGACCGGGATGCCGGACTGTTGCGCGTATTCCATGAGGTCGCAGATTTTCTGGGCATGCACGCTGCCCACCGCGCCGCCACCGACGGTGAAGTCTTGGCTGAAGGCGGCGACCGGCCGGCCGTCGATGTAGCCCACGCCGGTGACCACGCCGTCGCAGGGCATGGCTTTGTCCTGCAGGCCGAAGTGGTGGCAGTCGTGCTGCGCATGCAGGCCGAACTCCATGAAAGTGCCCGGCTGGAAAAGCGCCGCGAGGCGTTCGCGCGCGCTCAGCAGGCCCTTTTTTTTGCGTTCGGCGAGCTTGTCGGCGCCGCCACCGAGCAGGGCGGTCTGGCGCTTGGCGGCAAGGGCCTGAAGGAGGGTGGGATCGATGGGCATGGGAGGCGGGTGCTAGGCGTGGGCGGTTGCGGCGGCGGCATCGCCGGCCGGAGAGCAAAATTCGGTGAGAACGCCCCCGGTCGATTTCGGGTGCAGGAAGGCGACAAGCTTGCCGGCGGCGCCGGGGAACGGCTTCTCGTGGATCAGGCGGACACCCGCGCCGGAGGCCTGCCCGAGCTGGGCGACGATGTCGTCCGTGGCGAAGGCGACGTGGTGCACGCCCTCGCCGTTTTTCTCGATGAACTTGGCGATCGGGCTCTCGGCCGACATGGGCTCGAGCAGCTCCAGATGCACCTCGCCCACGGTGAAAAAGGCGGTTCGCACCTGTTGCGACGGGACCTCTTCGCGGTGCTCGCAGCGGAGGCCGAGAGCGCGTTCGTAGTAGGGGATGCTGGCGTCGAGCGAGCGGACTGCGATCCCGAGGTGGTCGATGCGTGAGATCATGATGAAAACGTCGGTGGCGACGCGACGATCTTAGGGGAAACACCCGCGCGGGGCTTCGCGTGATTTGGTCAAAGGCGTTCGCTTCTTGCGCAAAATCCGCGCAGCCGGCGCGCGTGTGTTCGACTAGGCTGTGGCTCGCCCGACGAGATTATCCGAGGGCGCGCACACCCAATCGAAAGGACATTCCACCATGGCCACGACTGCTCCCGAAATCCTGCCCGAAGCCGAGGCGCTGAAGGCGTCCATTGCCCACTGGCGCGGCACCGTGGAGGCCGAGCTCAAGGGCGAGGCCTTCGACAAAAAACTGCTCACCCGCACCTACGAGGGAATCACGCTGCGTCCGCTCTACACCCGCGCCGACGCGCAGACGTCCCCGGCCGACGATTTTTGTCATAGAAATCTGAATACGAAGCGCGAGGGGCGGGAAAACGGAGCATGGGAAATCACCCAGCGCATCGCCGCCTCGGATGCCGTCGAGTTCAACCGCCGTCTCCGCGCTGATCTGATGGCGGGGCAGAACGCAGTGTTGCTCGCCGGGACGTCGGCACGCTCTGCGGAACTCGCGACTGCGCTTGCGGGCGTGGACACCTCCTGCGTCGCGGTGCACATCGAGGCCGGGCCGGATGCACGTGAAGCCGGCGAGGCTCTGCTGGCCCTCGGCAAGGGTGACTCTCTGCGCGGTTCCGTGACGGCCGACCCGCTGGGCGCGTGGGCGAAGGCCGGCGCGCTGCCGGCCGCTCTGCCGGCGCTTTACGACGCGCTCGCGGCATGGACGAATCGTGCCGCCGTATCGGCGCCTGCGTTGAGGACCATCGGCGTGGATGCCCGGTGCTGGGCGGAGGCGGGCGGCACGGCGGTGGATGAACTCGCGGCGGCGCTCGCGGCCGTGGCGGAGTATTTGCGCGAGTTGACCGCGCGCGGATTGCCCGTCGAAAGCATCGTGCCCCGCTTGCGTGTGAGCTTCGGAGCAGGGCCGCAGTTTCTGATGGAGACGGCAAAGTTTCGCGCGTGGCGCGGCTTGCTGGCCCGCGTGGTCACCGCGTGGGGCGGCGACGCCATGCTGGCCGGCCGGGCGGCGCTGCATGCCGGCACGACACGCTGGAACACGTCGCGGCTCGATGCGCATGTGAACATGCTGCGCGCGACCACCCAAGCTTTCTCGGCCGTGCTGGGCGGAGTCGATTCGTTGGAGATCGCGCCCTACGACGCGGTGGATGGCGACGGCACGGGAGACGATTTTGCGCGGCGCATCGCGCGGAATGTGCACGTGCTCCTCGCCGAGGAATTTGGCGCGGCGGCCCCCGTCGATCCGGCGGGCGGCGCGTGGGCCATCGAGCGACTCACGGACGAACTCTCGCGCAAGGCCTGGGAACTCTTTCAGCGCCACGAACAGGCGGGCGGTCTGGCCGCCGCTATGCGCGCGGGCGAGCCACAGCGCTTGGTGGCCGAGGCCGCGAAGGAAAAGTCCCGCGCGGTGGGCGCACGTCGCCACGGCTTGGTCGGGGTGAATCTTTTCCCGAACCTGCGCGAAACTCCGCTCGAGGCGAGTGGTCCGGCAAGCGCCGGCCTCGGATGCGCCGGCTGGCAGGCGGAGCGCATCACTCCGCTCGCGCCATTTCGCGCGGCGGCGGGATTTGAGCGCTTGCGGGATGCGAGCGCGGCCCATCAGGCCTCTACCGGATCGCGGCCCAAGGTCTTTTTGGCGAAGATGGGGCCGCTGGCGCAGCACAAGGCGCGGGCGGATTTCTCCGCCGGGTTCTTCGCGCCGGGCGGCTTTGAGGTCGCCGGCAAACAGTCCTTTGCCACGGCGGAGGATGCCGCACGCGCGACGGTGGAGTCGGGCGCGCCAGTGGCCGTGCTCTGCTCGACCGACGAGACCTATCCGGAACTGGTGCCCGCATTTACGGCGGCGGTGCGGGCGGCGCGTCCCGGCATGGTGCTGGTGCTCGCGGGCATGCCGGCGGACGACGCGCTGCGCGCCGCCTACACCGCGGCGGGCATGGATGAATTTATCCACCTCCGGGCGTCGGTCGAAGAGGTGTTGGCCAAACTACTCAACAAAATCGGAGCGCTTTAAAAATGAACACGCAGACCAAAGGTCCTGATTTTTCCAAACTCGGCTACGACGACATCGCGGTTGCAGCCGCCGCGGTCGCTGCGGACGCCACCTCGGCGCCGGAGAACTACGAGCAGATCCCCGTGAAGCCGCTCTTCACTGCCGAGGACCTGCCGCAGCCGTCCGCGCTGGACACGATGCCGGGGCTGGCGCCCTTCACTCGCGGGCCCTACGCGACCATGTATGTGCGCAAGCCCTGGACGGTGCGCCAGTATGCGGGCTTTTCCACCGCGGAGGAATCCAACGCCTTCTATCGGCGCAACCTAGCGGCTGGGCAGGCGGGGCTGTCGGTGGCCTTCGATCTGGCGACGCATCGCGGCTACGACAGCGATCACCCCCGCGTGGTGGGCGATGTCGGCAAGGCCGGCGTGGCCATCGATTCGGTCGAGGACATGAAGACGCTCTTCGACGGCATCCCCTTGGACAAGGTGTCCGTCTCGATGACGATGAACGGCGCGGTTCTACCGGTCATGGCGTTCTACATCGCGGCCGCGCTGGAGCAGGGCGCGAAACTCACCGACCTGGCGGGCACGATCCAGAACGACATCCTGAAGGAATTCATGGTGCGCAACACCTACATCTACCCGCCCGCGCCCTCCATGCGCATCATCGCCGACATCTTCGGCTACACCTCGCGCGAGATGCCGAAATTCAACAGCATCTCGATCTCCGGATATCACATGCAGGAGGCCGGCGCGACGGCTGATCTGGAACTCGCCTACACGCTGGCGGACGGTCTCGAGTATCTGCGCACGGGCGTGGCGGCGGGGCTGGATGTCGATGCGTTCGCGCCCCGACTGTCCTTCTTTTGGGCGATCGGGAAAAACTTCTTCATTGAAGTCGCCAAGATGCGTGCCGGCCGGACGCTGTGGTCGGAGATCGTCGGGCGCTTCAACCCCAAGAATCCCAAGTCCCGCGCGCTCCGCACCCACTCGCAGACCTCGGGCTGGTCGCTTACCGAGCAGGATCCGTTTAACAACGTCGCCCGCACCTGCCTGGAGGCGATGGCGGCGGTGTGCGGCCACACCCAGTCGCTCCACACCAACGCGCTCGACGAAGCCATCGCGCTGCCGACCGACTTCTCCGCCCGCATCGCGCGCAACACCCAGCTGCACATCCAGCAGGAGACCGGCATCTGCGCGGTGGCGGATCCGTTTGGTGGCAGCTACTACGTCGAATACCTCACGTCAGAGCTGATCAAAAAGGCTCGGGCCCATCTCGACGAAGTCGAGCGCATGGGCGGCATGACCAAGGCGATCGAGGCCGGCATCCCCAAGCTCCGCATCGAGGAGGCGGCGGCGCGGCGCCAGGCCAGGATCGACTCGGGCCGAGAGACTATCGTGGGCCTGAACAAACACCGCCTCGAGCAGGAGGCGCCGCTCGACATCCTCGAGGTGGACAACACCGCCGTGCGCCTTTCGCAGGTAAAACGTCTCGCCGAGCTGCGCGCCAAGCGAGACGGCGAGGCGGTGAAGGCGGCGCTGGCCGCGCTGACCGCCTGCGCCGCCGGTGGGGAAGGCAACCTGCTCGCCCTCGCGGTGCGCGCGGCCCAGGCCCGGGCCACGCTGGGCGAGATCAGCGACGCGCTGGAGGCGGTTTACGGCCGCTACTCCGCGCAGATCCGCTCGATCAGCGGTGTGTATCGCCAGGAGTTCGGCGCGGACAAGACCGTCGAGCGTATCCGGGAATTGGTGACAAAGTTCGAGGGCATCGAAGGCCGCCGCCCCCGGCTGCTCATCGCCAAGCTCGGTCAGGACGGCCACGACCGTGGCGCGAAGGTGGTGGCGACGGCGATGGCCGATCTCGGCTTCGACATCGACATCGGCCCGCTTTTCCAGACCCCGGAGGAGGCGGCGCGCCAGGCGGTGGAAAACGATGTTCACTGCGTGGCGATGAGCTCGCTGGCGGCGGGCCACAAGACGCTCCTGCCCGCGCTGCGCGAAGCACTGGCCGCGCTCGGCCGAGAGGACATCATGATCGTGTGCGGCGGCGTCATCCCCGCGCAGGACTACGCCTTCCTGCTGGCCAACGGCGCGAGCGCGATCTTCGGGCCCGGCACCGTGATCACCAAGAGCACGCTCCGCACCCTGGAGCTGTTGCTCGAACGTATCGAGGAGCCGGCGACAGCATAAACGCACGCGTTCTCAACCGAGCCCGATCACCATGCCTGAAAAACCCTATCCCCTGCACGACGGGTGTCCGCAGCCCCGGCCCGATTGGGTGCCCGACGATTGCACGCCGGAATCGGGTTTCTCGACCTGGATCATGCAAGGCGTGCGCCCGTCCGGCGCGAGCGTGGCCGGTCCGCCGGCACGACGTCGGGCGGAGCTGTCGGTGGCGGACTGCGTGCGCGGCGTGCGCGGGCGCGATCCGGCGGTGCTCGGCCGCGTGCTCTCGCTGGTGGAGAGCAACTTGCCCGTCCACCGCGCCCGCGCCCAGGCGGTGTTGGCGGAACTGATGCCCCATACCGGCGGCGCGAAGCGCATCGGCCTCACCGGCATCCCTGGCGCGGGCAAAAGCACCTTCATCGAGGCGTTTGGCCTCAATCTGGCGGAGCAGGGTTTGCGCGTCGCGGTGCTCGCGATCGACCCGAGCAGCGCGGTGACAGGCGGGAGCATCCTGGCGGACAAGGTTCGCATGGAAAAGCTCGGCCGCCACCCGAACGCGTTCATACGTCCCTCGCCCTCGGGCGGCTCGCTCGGCGGCGTGGCGCGCAAGACCCGCGAGGCCATCCTCGTCTGCGAGGCGGCGGGCTATGACGTGGTGCTGGTGGAGACGGTCGGCGTCGGGCAAAACGAAGTCGCGGTGCGAGCGATGGTGGACGCCTTTGTGGTGTTGCTGATCGCGGGCGCGGGCGACGAGTTGCAAGGCATCAAGAAGGGCGTGATCGAGCTCGCGGACCTGCTCGTGATCAACAAGGCCGACGGCGAAAACGCCCCGCGCTGCGCGGCCGCGCTGGCGGAGATGCGGCGGGTGTTGCGCTACCTGCGGCCGGCCACCGAAGGGTGGGGCACGCGCGCCCTGAGCGCCTCGGCGCTGACCGGCGCAGGCGTGGCGGACGTGTGGGCGGCGCTGGGCGAGTTTTTCGCCACCGCGCGGGCTGGCGGCATGATCGACGCGCGCCGCCGCACGCAGGCCGTGGAGTGGATGCATGCCCTGATCGAGGAGCGGCTGCGCGGGGATTTCTGGGACGACGAGCGGGTGCGCTTGCGCCGTGGCGGTATAGAGCGGGCGGTGGCGGATGGCCGGCTGGGTCCGCTGGTCGGCGCGCTGGAACTGCTCACGGCGGCGGGGCGCTGAACCTGAGCCCGCGCGTGGGCGCATAAAAAAGCCCGCCGGCAAGTCAGCGCGGCGGGCGATTTTCAGGCAACGGAACGGGTCGCTGGTGCTCCCCGCTACCGGAGGGCTCAGAGTTTGGCGTAGGGCAGGGGATACTTGGACGCGAGGGTGGCGACGAGGGCCTTGGAGGCGTTGAGCGCGGCGGCCTCGCCCTCGGTGCCGATGGCCTTGAGCACGGTGTCGATGGCCTCGGCGATGACCGGCATGTCGGC
>JALOTV010000154.1 GCA_025457685.1 Opitutaceae bacterium | reverse complement strand
CGGGCCTTGGCGCGGTATTTTTCAATCAACGCCGCCGGGGCCTGGATGGGGGTGTGGACGGCGTAGTGGTTGAGCTGGAGAAAAAACGGGCGCGAGTCCGCCGGGCGGTTTTGCACGAGCCGGATGGCCTCGTCGGTGAGGCGGTCGGTGAGGTATTCGCCCGCAGGGCCATCGGTGAGGGCGGGCATGTGGTAGGGACTGAAGTAGCCCTTGTTCGGCATGCCCCAGGTGGAGCCGGCGATGTTGAGGTCGAAGCCGTGTTCGGTCGGCGAGCAGCCTTCGCCGCCGAGGTGCCATTTGCCGACGTGCCAGGTGTGGTAGCCGCCGTCGCGCAGGGCGGAGGCGACAGTGCGCTCGCTCTTGGGCAGGAAGTGGAAGTAGGGCACGTCGGCGAGCGCGCCGGTGGCGTGGCCCGGGATGTATTGAGTAATCCCTACGCGGGCGGGGTAGCGGCCGGTGAGCAGGCTGGCGCGGGTGGGCGAGCAGACGGGGGCGGCGGCGTAGGCGTCGGTGAAACGCATGCCGGCGGCGGCGAGGGCGTCGAGCCGCGGCGTCTCGTAGAAAGAGCTGCCCTGGCAGGCGAGGTCGGCCCAGCCGAGGTCGTCGATCAGGATGAAAACGATGTCGGGGCGGGTGGCGGGCGTCATTGGGTCACGCGAAGGCGGAGGAAGCGTCGTGGGTTTTCGGATACAAGGACGGTGTCGTCCACGGTGACGGGAGCGGTGAGGCTCACGGTGCCCGGGTTGGTGGCGATGACGGTCCAGGAATCGGGGGCGAGGGTGGAGCTGGCGAGCACCTCGTAGGTGAGCTCGGCGCGGGCGCGGAGGAACGTGAGCCGCAGTCGGGCCCCGGCGACCTGGGGCTGCGGATGCGACGGCGAGGCGACGAGAGGCTCGAGCGCGAGGGCGTATTCCAACAGATTGGGCAGGCCGTCTCCATCCGGGTCGGCGGCGGGCAGTTGGTCGGCGGCGGGACGTGCGGAAAGTTTCTCGTCGACCCAGGCGGCGAAGGGATCGGGCGGGGGGAGCAAGGTGGCGGACGCCACGGGCGAGGGGGCGGACGAAAGCGCGTAGAGGTTGGTCGCGGTGACTTGGTAGAAATAGGTCGTGCCTTGGACGGCGCCGGTGTCGGCGTAACTGGTGCCGGTGAGATCGCCGGCGAGCTGCGACCAAGGTCCGGCCGAATTGGTGGCGCGAAACACGGAGTAGCCGGTGGCGAGGGCGGAGGCCGGCCAGGAGAGGGTGATCTCGCTCGGCGAAGGCGTGGCGGTGAGCGCTGCGGGTGCGGCCGGTGCGCCGGCCGCGTCAGACACAGCGGGACGGACGAGGCGCCACTTGGAGAGGTTGTTGGTATCGGTCGCGACGACCATGGAGTAGGTGCCGTTGGCGTTGAGCCGGAGGCGTTTGTTGGCCGAGGCCGGATGCTGGATGTAGTAACGGCCGTAGCCGTTGGTCTCGGCGACGAAGCTCCACTCGACGGCGGCGCCGGTCTCGCCGGCTGTGCCAAGGGTGACGCTGCCCCCATCGACAAAGCGCAAGGGCCGGCCATCGCGGGTGGAGAGGATGCGGAAGGTGTTGGCGGTTACGCCGGGGGAGAGGAACCACTGCTGGCCGAGGACGGTGGAGGAAGGAACGACGGAGGATACGGCGGACCCGCTGCCCGTGTTTTGCGCGCGGCGGTAGTTGCCGTGGCTGTGGAGGTGGTAGGCGCGGTCGGTCTGGATGCCGGTGACGCCGTCCCAGCCGGCGTAGAGCTGACCGAAGGGAGTGAGGGTCCCGTCGGCGTTGAAGGTGTTGGAGCGTGGGGCGGCGGCGGGATCGGGCGCGCCCTGGTTGGGGTTATCGGTCGGGCCCTTGATGAAGGAAAAAATCGAGTAGCGCTTGAGCCAGCTGATCGATTCGGCGCGCCACATGAACTCGGCGAGGAAATTGAAGTTGTCGGCGTCGGTCCAGCTGGAGGTCTGGTTCCAGTCCACGGTGGAGAACTCGGTCAGCCAGACGGGGCGACCGTAGGCTTCGTATATGCTCTGGAGGACGCCGATGAGGCTATCTGAATTGGGGGCCGCATACCAATGCACGGAGGTGTAGTCGCGGCGGTAGCCGAGGGCGTCGGCCTGGGCCGTGAAGTCGCCCAGCCAGCCGGCGGCGGGGGTGGCGGGTGAGGTAGTGGAGTTGACCTGGATCGAGGCGGGCACGGGAGCGACGATGGGCGCCTGCATGGCCTCGAGGCGGGGCCAGCGCATGATGGCGTCGGCGGGGGTGATGAAACCCTGGCTCTCCTTGTCGGGCTCGTTGAACGCCATCAGGTGGACGGGTTTGGGGTTGGACTGCATGTCACGGCGGATGCGGTCGATGGGCCCGGCAGCACTGGTGGTGGTGCCGTGGATCCAATTAAAATCGCCCCACTGCATCGGGTTGTAGGCGTGGTCGGTGGACAGGTAGGGGAAGGTGTCGCTGGTCTGGCGGCCCCAGCCGTAGCTCCAGAAGCCGCCGAGTTTGTTATAAAAATCCTCGTGGAAGGTGAGATCGGGATCGGTGGAGTAGGGATTGGAGGAGGTGCTGATGACGTTGCCGGTGGCGGCGATGCCTTTCTTGGGGTGGTGCTTCTGGCGTTGGGTGTCCCAGCGCTGCAGCTGGGAGACGCCGGGCGTGGTGACCACGAGCGGGGTGCCGATGGTCTGGCTGCCGCCGAGCGACTGGAGGGCGAGACCGGAGTAGGCGTTGAGGATGCGGAATTTCGTGGGGCTGACGTAGTCGAGGAACCAGTCCTGGTGCGGCAGCCCGGTGTATTGCTCGCCGATCACGGCGGTGTTGGCGGCGGTGGAAATGGCCGAGAGCCCGAGGCAGAGTCCGGTCGCGGCGTGGCGGATACGGTAGCTACCGTCGCGGTAGTTTAGCAGGAGCTGCCAGTCGAGGGCGGTGGCGCCGGCGGAGTTGTCGGTGAAGATGGCCGCGCCGTCGATGAGGGCGAGGCGGCGGTCGGGCGTGGGCTGGATGCGGATGCGGCGGGTGTCGTCCGAAAAGTCATCCCACTTGGCGGCGGGAGGGGCTTCGTAGCGGATGTTTTGGCCGAGCGGATAGCCGCCGGAGCGCGGCGGGAAAAGCTGCAGTTCGGCGACGTTGGCCACGGAGGCGTCCGGAATGACGAGGCGGATCTTGCTCGTGTTGACGGTCGAGCCGAAGGCGACGACGCGGGAGAGTTCGGTGTTGCCGGTGATGGTGGCGCCGGGGATCGCCTGCCACGTGCTGGTGGTGCTGTTCCACGATTCCAGGGTGAAGTTGGCGAGGGCTTGGGTGGAGGTGCCGAAATGCCCCGAGTGCACATGGGCGCTGCCCACGCCGTGATCGGCGAGCAGATCGATCTCCAAAGTCTGGCCGGGCGTCGTCCCCTCACAGAGCCAGCGCGATGCATCGGCCACGAAGCCGTCGGTCGCCAGGTGCGCGTAGCTGGTGCCGTTGATGCTGCTGGCGATGGTGGGGCGCTCGTGCGCGAGATTCACCACCACATCGGTGCCGAGGGGGTAGCCTTGCTCGACACCGCCGGCGCCGGGATTGGGCGGGAAAAAGGCGAGCTCGCGCACGGTGCGGCTGCCGACGGCCTCGTTGCCTTGGAGCCGGAAACGAGTCGCGGTCACGGGAGTGGAAAAGAGCACGCTGCGCTCCGCGGCGGTGTTGCCCGTGACGGTGGAACCGGGGATGTCCATCCAGGCGGAGCCATTGTGGTATTGGAACCGGAAGTTCGCCCAGACCTGGCTGGTCGTGCCGAGCAAGATGCCGGAGTAAAGGTGGGCGCTGCCGAGCGTGACCGGGCGCGGATAGGTGAGCTCCAGCCAGTGGGGGCCGGTGTTGCCGCCCACGCGCCAGCCGTGGAAGTTGCTCACGATGCCGTCCACGGCGTAGTCGGCGACGTAGGTGGCGTTCACGACGTTGGCGGTGATCTTTTGGTATTTCGCGTAATTGAGGCGCTGGGCGAAGCTGGGAGTGCTGCTGGGCTCGGGGTAGGCCTCCAGGTTGACGCCGTCGTAGATCGCAAAGGCACCGCCGCTGGCGAGGTTGTTCATGCCGATCTCGAGCCGGTAGCTCACGCCGGCCTGCATGTCGCCCGACAAGGTGAAGACCCGGTCGAAAAACACCTCGGTGCCCGCGTGGTCGAAGCTCTGGCTGCCGGAGGAAATGACCGCGGAGTCCGAGATCCGGACGATGCGGTAATTCAAGGTGGAAACATAAACCTGCTTCGCGCCTGCGCCGCTGACGTGTCCGGCCCGGATGGTCAGTTTGCCCAGGATGAAGGAAGCCGGCACGGTGAAGCTGAAGCTGTAGCCGCGTTGCACGGCGGTCTGGCCGCTGGTGTTGAGGTTGCTGTTTACGGTGAGGGTGCTGCTGGTCGAGAAGCCGCCGAGGACGCCAAAATTATAGCCGTTGAGCGAGGTGAGGTTGCCCGAATCGAGCAGGGAGACGCCCGAGCAGCGACACCGTTTGCGCGCGGGCTGTCGCACCGAGAAACGCGCACGCAAGCACCCCGGCGATGATGGGGCCGATGGCGGAGACGATCGCCCGGAAACCAAAGGCGAGCGCGAGACGCGCAAGGAAGCGGCGTTGGGGTGGGGACGTGCGCATCTGAGTGGGGCGAGAATCGGGTTTTGGTTGTAAACAAAAGCGGCTTCCACGAGTCGCAAACAGGGCGACTGCGGAAGCCGTTTTACATGAACTGGCGGTGGTCGGGCCGCTCAGTCGTTGAACGAGGCGCGTCGCGTTTCAGGCGACAGAAGGGCTCAGTTAAACTCCTTGAGCTTGGTCAGGGTCGGATCGATCGGGAAACTCAGCATCTGCGTGTGACCATCGAGGAACACGCCGGGGGTGGCGCGACCGTTGCGGTGGTAGTAGAAGATGCCTTGGCCGGAGCGCTGGGTGGGCGGGTTGAGCTTGCTGGCGTCCACCACGTTGGCGGCGGTGATCTCGAAGGTGCCGCTGACCGCGTAGAGGGTGCGGGAGGGCTCCATGAATTCATTGAGAAGGCGAGGAGCCTTGCCGGTGCCGTAAACGGCGGAGACGCCTTGGGCGGAGCGACCGCCGCGCAAACTGAAGATGCGGTTGATGGCCCAGGTGTAGGGATAATTCACATACAGCTGGAATTCCTCGGGAACGAGCGGATCGACGAACTCCTTCATGGTGTTGGCGGTGAGCTCGACGTTGCCGCCTGGGGTCTTTTGGAGATACTTCACCCACATACGGAACATGAACTCGGTGTCCGCGAAAACGTTGTCGTTGTGACCGAGAATCTGGCCGCGGTTGTCCTGGGCGTAGAGCAGGGTGGCCATGCCGATCTGCTTGGCGTTGTTGAGCGCGCGGGTGGACTGGGCGGCTTTGCGCACGTTGCCCACGGTCGGGATGATGATGGCCGCGAGGATGCCGATGATCGCGATGACGGTGAGAAGCTCGATGAGCGTGAAGGCGCGAAGGCCCGAGGGCTTGCTAGGACGGTTGGAGTTCATGGCGGGTGGGGTGGGAAACGGGTTTGGCAGCGGCGGCCGCATCGGACACGCGAACGCCTTTGAGCAGGCTGTCGTAGGGGCGCAGGGTGATCTTGCCGCGGCACGGTTTGCCGTCGGCCACGCGAACGAAGGTATCTTCGCCCAAATCGAGGGCGACCTCGTGGCGGTTGTAGTTGAACAGGAATTCCACCGGGCCGTCCGCGCCGAGGCGGGTCTTGCGGACGACGCCGCGTGGAAGCGACAGGCGTGGCAGGTCGAGTTCCTTGGCGAGATGCTGGTAGAAGGCGACGTAGCCCTCCTCGGCTAGGCGGGCACCGATGTAGCAAGTCTGCCCCATGCCCCAGTCGTTGCGCAGGATGATGGGCGAGCCGGCGTAGAATTCGGACTCCACCGTGGCCAGCGTGGTGGCGCCTTCGGCGTGGATGTGCTCCACGATATCGGTGGCTTCGGTGAGCAAATCCAGGCCGCTGAACGCGCCCTGGACCAAGACTTTTTCGTCGTCGAAGAGGTAATCCACCTCTTCGTTCCAAAAGCCGAAAACTTCGCGCAGGCAGGGTCCGGGGAAGCCGCCGCGCCAGCAGCGGTTGTTGGTATCCACGTAGCCCGTGAGGTAGGTGGCGACCCAGGTGCCGCCCGCGGAGGCAAAGTCGGCGAGGCGACGCGCGGTCTCGGTGGAGAGCGAGTAGAGGGCGGGCGTGACGACGACGCGGTAAGGACTGAAGTCGGCGTCTACCGCGACCAGATCCACCTCCACGCCGGCGGAGCGGAGGGCGCGGAAATTTTCCACGCAGGCTTCGGTGTAGCGGTCGCCGTAGGTCCCGGCTTTCGGGCCGGCGGAGGAATCAAGCGCCCAGCGGGCTTCCCAGTCATACACCAAGGCGACCGGAGCGCGGGCGGGCGCGATGCCCACCACCGGCGAGAGCGAACGGAGCACACGTCCGACCTCGGCGCATTCCTTGAACACGCGACCCTCGGTGCCGCCCTCGTGGTCGACGACCGCACCGTGAAATTTTTCAAAGCCGCCCAGGCCCTTGCGCCACTGGAAATAGTGCACGACGTCGGCACCGTTGGCCACGGCTTGCATGACTTCCTGGAGATGCACCCCGGGGCGCTTGAGTTTGTTGATTTTGCTCCAGTTAACCGAGCTCGGAGAGCACTCCATGATCATCCACGGATTGCCGCCGGCAAAGCCGCGCATGAGGCTGTGGGTGAAATCAGAGCCCAGCGACTTGCGCCAGGTGTCCGCGCGATCGTCGGGCAAGGGGTAGATGTCGTTGGAAATGCAATCGAGCGTCTTGGACCATTTCCAATAATTGGTGCCGCGATTCGTGCCCATCATGTTGGTGGTGCAGGGCACCTGGGGCGTGATCTCGCGGAGGGGCGCCATCTCGGTTTCGAGAAACGAGACGTGCTGGTCGTTCATGAACCGCAGCCAGTCCACGCAGAGGCCGTCGATGCTCTTGTCGATGGTGGGGATCTGGGACCAGTCGGTGAACGTGTGATTCCAGAAGCCCGCCCACCAGGCGCGGTTGAGCTCCTCGAGGCTGCCGTAGCGCTGTTTCAGCCAGTCGTGAAACGCGTTTTTGCAAAGCGGGCAGTGGCACTCGCCGTTCAGTTCGTTGCCGATGTGCCAGAGGGCCAGCGCGGGATGCTTGGCGTAGCGCTTGGCCAGCTCGCGATTGATGCGGGCGACGGCTTGGCGGTAAACGGGCGAAGTCGGGCAGTGATTGTGCCGGCCGCCGGAAGGCTCGCGCTGACCGTGGGCGTTGACGCGGCGAATCTCGGGATAGAGCTCCGACATCCACATCGGCTTGCTGCCACTGGGCGTGGCCAGAAACACCACCAGGCCGTTTTTCGCGAAACGGTCCATGGTCTCATCCAGCCAATCAAAGGTGTAGACCCCGGGGCTGGGCTCCAGCGCGGTCCAAGAAAAGATACCCACCGAAGCCGAGGTGGCGTGGACTTTTTTCATCAGCTCGACGTCCTCAAGAAGGACGGCGGGATCGTGCAGCCACTGGTCGGGGTTGTAATCCGCTCCGTAGAGGACGCGCTCGCAGGATGGCATACGGTGGGGGCGTTTCATACGATGGGGAGCGGGGGAGTGGCTTGGTGGCGAGGCAGGTTGGCCGGAATGGGCAGTTTGGTTGCTGACTGATCCGGTGTCGGGTGGGCGGTGACTCTAGCTGGCGGAGTAAATCGACGATGCAGGAGTAGAGAAACGACTGATGGGGCAGGGCTGAGCAGCGAAGGGCCGACTAAGTGGCGTTTGATCTGTCTGAAAAGTGTCTGATAGTCAAATTAAATTTGGTTCGTGTCTTGTCTTTTTTTTGTCCGGATCTATGTCCGCTTTTACGTTACCTTAACCATGTCTGCGATTACCAACATTGAAAGGCCTCTGGCGATCAGCCCCGAGACCAATCGGCGCGATGCGGCAGGCGACCAGATCAAACACTACATACGTTCCCATCGACTGAGTCCCGGGGAACGGTTGCCGACGGTGAGGAAAATGTCGGAACACTTTGGTATTACGCGTGATGCAGTTTGGCGTGCTTTGCGTCAGCTGCAAAAGGAAGAGTGGCTGGAGGTGCTGCCCAACAAGCGCTACACGGTTTCGGACAAGCTCTACACCCGCATATTGCGATCCATTCGCGTGAAAGCGGTGTTCTCCGGCGAAGGCTACATCTATTTCTCCGGATTCCGGCGGCTGGCGGATGCGCTCAGTCGCGAGTGTCGTTACCACAACATCGACCTTCACATTCAGCTGCTGCCTTTGCGGACGGATCCCGATCCGACCGTCTGGGAAGGTTGCGATTTGTTGATGATGGATAGCGACAGCAGTGGTGCATTTCTGCGCACGTTTAAGGAGTTCCCGCTGCCGGTGATCGGGCTCGATGCGAACTACAGCACGCTCTACCACGCGAACGTAGTCACCGACCACCATCTGGGCGGGCGCATCGCGGCGGAGGCCATGTTGAAGCGCGGCACGCAATCCGCGGTAGTGGTCTATCACACCGGGTCGGAAAACAATCCGCGGGTGAGCGCGCGTATCGACGGGTTCAGGCAAACTTGGCTGGAGGGAGGGCGCTCCCTTAGCTCGATCCAGCTGGAGCCCATCGGCTGGAGCCGCAGTTCGTTCGAAATCGCGCTCAATGTGCAGGCCTACCTCGAGCGTCACCCGGCGCGTGGCAACTACTTCGTCACCGATGGTCGGTTGGCGACCAACTTCATCGAGGTGCTCGCCTACAAGCGGGTGGCGGTGCCCGGCACGGTGGGTCTTATCGGCTACGATGGCGCGCAACGGGGCGAACTTACCGATCCGCCCATGACGACCATCCAGCAGGACATGGATCGCATCGCCGTTTCGGCGGTGAAGTGGATCCGCGACATCTCGTCGGGCCATGAAGAGCGCGGCGTGCTGGAGCGCATCTCGCCCCTGATGGTCACGCGGGGTTCGTTTTAGCGCCCGGTGCCTCTTTCCCATCTCCGTCGCGTCGCGGTGCGGGTTGCGGGAAAAACACACGTTGCGCGCGGCGAAAGGCTGGTTTGGCTGCGTCGTGCCCCTCCTCGCGATGCCCACGCCGAGCCCCATGCTGTTTAACCACGGAAACCGCCACGCATGAGCGACTGGCCCCGGCTTCTCCCCTTCGCATCGGCGCGCGGTGGTGAAGCGCTCGCCCTCGCCACCTTGGTGGCGCGCAGCGGGTCGAGCTACCGGCCGGCGGGGGCGCGTCTCTTGGTCGGGGCCGACGGCGCGTTCTCGGGCAGCCTGAGCGGCGGATGTCTGGAGGACGAGGTGGCGGCGGCCGCGACGCGCGTGCTCGGCACGGGAGCGCCGAGTATTCACGAAGTCGATACGCGCCCGCACTTTGGTTGTCCTGGGCGGCTGACGATTTTCATCGAGCGGCTGCCGGACGGCTGGCCGGCCGAGCTGGCGGGGCGTCTCGCGCGACGGGAGGTGTTTTACGTGCGCACCGATTACCGCGCGGCGGGCGGTCTGGGCGGCAGTCGTTTGCTCGACGAGACTCCCGCCGAGGAAACCGGGGTGCTGGTCGAGCGGGTGGGGCCGGCGCCGCGCGTGGTGGTGGTCAGCGGGACGAGCGATGCCGATCACGTGGTGGGTCTGGGCCGGCTGCTGGGCTGGGAGATGCGGCGGATTTTGCCCGCGGGAGAGCCGTCGAAGGGAGAAGACGACGCGCGGGGCGAGGTGTGCCGTCCGGACGATATCGTGCGGCGATTTCCGCCGGATGCGGGGACTGCGGTGGTGGTGATGACGCATCATCTGGCGCGCGATCTGGCCTTTCTCCGCGAAGTCCTGCCCGTGCCCTACGCTTACGTGGGCCTCTTGGGTTCGTCCCGAAGGCGTGAGTTGCTTCTGGCGGAACTAGGCGAGGCCGGGGTGCTGGCCGATGATGCCGCGTTGGAGCGGCTGCATGCGCCGGTCGGACTGGATCTGGGCGCGGTCGATCCCGCGTCGGTGGCCCTGGCCGTGGTGGCCGAAATCCAGTGCGCCTGGTCGGGCAGACAAGGCGGACGTTTAAGGGATCTGCGCAAATGAACACGGCCGCGATCCTGTTGGCGGCCGGGGCCGCGTCGCGATGGGGCGGTGATGAGCCGAAGGCGTTGCTGGCTTGGCAGGGTGACCGCTTGATCGGGCATCTGGCGCGGGCCGCCTTGGCCGCCGGAGCCGGCCCCGTGGTGCGCGTGCTCGGCGCTCGCGCCGAGCTGATTCAAGAGCGAGCGCCCGCGCCGCCGGGAGTCCTGGATGTATTTAACGCGGACTGGTCGAGCGGCATGGGCGGCTCCATCGCGTGCGGGCTGGCCGCCGCGCTCGAGGCGCGGCCGGAACTGGCGGCGGTTTTGATTCTACCCTGCGACCAGCCCTTGGTCACGGCGGCGGTCCTGGCCGAGTGTCTGGCCGCGCAGGGAGGGCGAGAGCGAGCCATCGTGCAGTGCGATTACGGCGGGGGAAGCTACGGGCCGCCGGTGGTGTTTGGCCGCGGCTTTTTTCCAGAGCTGCTGGCCTTGACGGGCGACGAAGGCGGACGCGCGGTGGTGCGACGGCACCCGGAGGCGTTGGCGCGTGTCGTGTTTCCCGGAGGAAAATGGGATATCGATTCGCCCGAAGACCTGACGCGTTTTAAATCTGAAACCAATCCGATAACCCCGGCCCGACCATGTCGCTTACCCTGCAAATAAACGGACATCCCCACGCCCTGCCCGCCGATCTGGATTTGACCACGCCGCTGTTGTGGGTCCTGCGCGATCACCTCGGTCTGCTCGGAACCAAGTATGGCTGCGGCCAGGGGGTGTGCGGCGCGTGCACCGTGCATCTGAACGGAGCGCCGATGCGTTCCTGCGTGCTGCCCGTGGCGGCGGTGGCGGGGCAGGCCATCACGACCATCGAAGGGCTGGCGCAGGACGGCAAACTCACGGCCCTCCAGCAGGCATGGTGCGACGAGGACGTGGCGCAGTGCGGATATTGCCAGGCCGGGCAAATCATGACCGCGACGGCCCTGCTGGCGTCCAAGCCGCGCCCGACTGACGCGGAGATCGACACCGCGTGCGCGGGCAACCTTTGCCGTTGCGGCACGTATGCGCGCATTCGCCGCGCGATCCACGCCGCCGCCCAAGTTTAAACCGTCATCGCCCCGCCCCATGAACCTCAGCGATTTTGATCCCATCACGTTTCCCCCTCGTCTGGCGCCGTCGGAGTCCGGGGCCGACGGACTGACCCGGCGCGGATTTCTCCGGCTCGGCGCGCTGTTTGGCGGCGGCTTGGCGCTCGCGCTTTACCTAAGGCCGGTCGAGGCGCTGGCGGCCGCGGAGTCCGGCGCCGCGCTCACGGCGGCGGAGGGCGATTTCAGCCCGAATCTGTTCATCCGCATCACATCGACCGGAGAGATCACATTGCTGGCCACCAATCCGGAGGGCGGGCAGGGCGTGAAAACCGCGCTGCCGATGATCATCGCCGAAGAACTCGATGCGCCTTGGCAAAAACTGCGCGTGGTGCAGGCCGGGCTGGATGCCCGTCTCGGTCGCCAACTGGCGGCGGGCAGTCGGGCCACGCCGACGCATTACGAGCCTTTCCGCCGTCTGGGCGCGACGGCCCGCCACGTGTTGTTATTGGCGGCGGCAGCTCGTTGGTCGGTGCCGGTCGGGGAACTCTCGACGCCGGGCGACGCGCGTGTGGTGCACGCCGCCTCCGGTCGCTCGGCAACCTATGGCGAACTGGCGGGCGAGGCCGCCCGGTTGCCTTTGCCCGATGATAAGACGGTCGCGTTGAAAGATCCCGCGACCTTTCGCCTGCTTGGGCGTCGCATCGGCGGCGTGGACAATGCGGCGATCGTGACCGGCGCGCCGCTTTTCGGTCTGGATGTGCGTCGTCCGGGGCAAAAGTTCGCCGCGTTCGTGAAGTGTCCGGTTTTTGGCGGCAAGGTGCGCTCCGTCGAACTCGACGCGGCTCGCGCC